>JAIRNE010000029.1 GCA_031258205.1 Campylobacteraceae bacterium | reverse complement strand
TACCCGATGCCAACGGTTGAGCCTATTTTTAATATCTTTTTCCCAAGAAAAAATCCGATTGCTTTGACGCTTTTCTCATTCAACTCTTGCCCAAAAATACCCCTGATATCATACTCTCTGAAAATATGGAGCATTTTATATCTTTAACTTATATATCTTTGCGAGCGGATTACCCGCAACAAACTCAAAAAGATTTTTGTCATACTCCTCCAGATAAAAGAGTTTAAAATAAACAGAATTGTACATAGCCTCGTCTATTACTAAAAAGACATTGTAAGAGCGCAAAAATATGAGCGAATATGCTCCGTCATAGTGCATATTTTGAATATTTTTATACAGCGCGCCTTGATTGTCATAGCCTATAACGGCAAATCTTTTGAGAGACAGGGCATTACTGTTTGGCGGCGGCGTTATTAATTTTCCCTGCTGCTTATCTATATAATAAAAATTCTTTCCTCTGTTTCTATCCAAAAACAGCGTCGAAGCGGTATCTTCAAAATTTCTTGAGATATAAAAAAACGGCTGTCTTGACTTGCTGTTCATCAAATCAAGATGGCTGAAATTCATAATAGTAGGATAAATATCAAGCATTCTATATGGCAGATAAAGATAAATATCTCTTGTTTTTTCGGGCAGTTTAATATCGGTCTTTAAAGAGAGCACGAAACTGTTAGAATCCGCAAAACCATACTCTTGCATCATCCATGCTATATTGTTATTTGGTATGGATTGGTTATTTTTGATAACTTCGGCTCTCTTTTCAGTATATTCAACATCAAGCCTTGCCATATTAGCGGCGCTTTTTTCATCATGCGAGAGAACAAAACTTGGCGCAAAATTAACGTCTCCACTATGCTTTCCGCCGTCAACAAGCGTTTTTACGTCAGCATAATAACGTATCGGATATCCGTAATCCCACCAAGTAACCACATAATCTTCTCTGTTTACATTTTTCCCAAAATCTTCTATAAGCTTAACTTCATTTGTATCAAAAACCGGATTTGATTTGTTGAACCACGCATGTTCCACAAGATTGTACAAACTCCATACAGTCATCGCGCATACAAACGCAGCCGAAACAAAAAGAGCGATTTTTTTCTTTATTATATATGCGTTTATAAGCTCCGTAACTCTAAAGATAAAAAATCCCATTCCAAACGCCGTAACCGGTATGATATACATAATAAACCGCAATCCGCCCCACAAAGATAACAAACCAAGTCCCAAAAGCGGCAGCATCACAAGCATAACGGGCTGTCTTAGGCATAACCACGCATATCCTATAAGACTAATGATAAAAGCGCTAACACTGCCGATTGTTCTCAGAGGTATATCTTTAATGCTTATGCCTTGCAGTTCCACAATCGTTTGAGCCACTGAGAAAAATTGCAGCCCTTCGTTGCCTATGGTGCCGCTTCTTTGAAAAATAAATGAGTTTAATCTGTCTATTATGAGTCCAAAACCGTCTGTTAATAAAAAAATGATTACAGCTCCTGCGAGTATGTATAAAGGCTTCCCAACCTCTCTTTTGAAGATTAATAAATACAATATCGTTACAATCGCCAACCTTACGATAAGAGGCGCGCCCATTATGCTTATCAGCATGATGGATAAAAGCTGATAGTTAAATATATTTTCACTCTGGTCGCGTTTTGTCAAAAATATATATATTATATAAAGAATAACCATTCCGCAAAATCCAAACTCTATAGCATAGCCCTGCGGATAACACCACTTATACAGCGCCATCGTAACGGCTGTAGATAAAACGTATAAACCCATTTTTGTTTTAAGCGACAAAGCAAGCAGCCAAACAATCATCATGGGAAAGAAAATATTAAAAATATCCGTATCATAATATCCGGCTACCGTGCGCGAATAGTAACTTATGCCAATACTTGCGATGAGAGCGGCGATAAAGCCCGCAGGCAGAAATTTGAACCTGCCGCCTATTAAAATAAACGGTACAACAACTAAAGATGCTCCAAATACAGGCAGATAAAACATTATAGTCTCAAGAGAAAACGGCAGTATATTATAAAGAAAATATGTTAATTGCGGCAACGGTTCGCCTACGGGAGAGAGGTCGTTTTCTTGATGGCAGTTTCGTTGATAATACTCTCCCATGCTTGCATTATTTTTATCGCAAAAGATTAAGTCTCTCGCCCCTTCAGCCCAATAATACGAATCATTGGTTGTTACCATGAATTCGTTATTCCACTTAAAAGCGTTACTGTCTGCCATATTGTCCGCCCAGTAAACCCATGTAAGCCTGACGCTGACGGAAAAAAGAAAAGCGAAAATAATTAAAATGGCAACTTGCATGCCTGTCGTTACTTTAGCAGATTTACCGAAAAAATTCATGAATATCCTTTGAGGCAATAAAGTAGGTATTGTAACCGATAATAACTAAAAAACAAATTACTTAATAAAGCTTATAATGCGGCGGATAGAGGGTTGAGGTCTATTTGACCTCAGCCTCCTGCTTGATGACTTCCAAAAGCTTGTCGCCTATGCCTTTGACTTTGACGACATCGTCTATTGTAGTAAATTTCCCGTTCTTTTGACGGTACTCCACTATAGCTTCCGCTTTTTTCTCTCCCACGCCCTTAATAGATGCAAGAGTTTTAGCGTCAGCGCTGTTGATATCTATCTTCGCAAACAAAGACAGAACCAGAAACAGTAAAATGAAAATAATTTTTTTCATTTTTAGCCTCCCAAAAAAATGACAAATTTTTACATAATTAAACTTCAAACAAAATTAAATATTAATACTGCAGTCATTTTTAATTAATATCAATCCGCGTCAAGCTCCTTTTTTACGGCATTTATGAATACATTATAATACCCTCTGTGTGTCGGCATCTTCTCGCTCATGACAAACAAAGAGCGTTTATAATCCTCTATGGTTATATTCCCTTTTAAAAGTTCATATTTGAGATACAGCCAATATGTATTCAAAGTGTCGCTCTCGCAATACTCTTTTATCTTTTCAATCTCTCCTTTAAGATACAGATCCATCACTTGATCGCCGCTTACGTCGTATTTTCCAGGAAGTCCGGACATCGTGCAAAGATGGTCAAGTTTTAATCCCCTCACTGCTCCAAAGTCGCTTATATGATCCAACAAATCCACATGAAATCTGTCGCTGTAACGATATCTGTAGCTATCCCATTTGCTTTTTCCAAGCTCTTTATTGTCGGTATCAAAGTAAGCGGGACACGATAAGTTGTAGCGCATAGCGCGCGTTAAAAGCATCGGCATGTCAAAAGAGCGTCCGTTAAAACTTACAAGTTTGGGATTTTTTCTGTCTATGAACGATAAAAACGAACTTAAAAGCCCCTTCTCATCCGCCCCTTCCATACTGCTAACCCTTATAAACATTCCAAAATCATCGGCAATAACCGCCGAAATGGCAACAACTTGATGAAATGCTACAGGCAAAAAATCGCTCCCGCTCTTCTCTTTTTGCTCCCTCATGGCAATAGACGCCACTTCTGCATCGTCTCCTTCTAATCCAAAAACGTCCCGCAATAGATTAAAATCGGGAATAGTCTCGCAGTCAAACACGCAAATCATTAAAATATCCTTTTGGTTTTTTCTTGTATAATTATACCTCATATATTCAGCCAAAGGCTTCCGAAAATGCAAAAGATAGAGTATTTAATCGTTCTGTTTTTTATGAAATTATCTAAAATCCTGCCTGTATCTTTCATATACGGTATGTTTAACTTTTTTGCCATTTTGCTATTTTTCATACTCAAAAAAAGACGTATTTTAACTATCTCAAATCTAACTTTGGCATATCCCGAAAAAAACAAAAAAGAGATTTATGACCTTGCAAAAGCATGCTTTAAAAGCACAGCTAAAACTACGGCAGAGATATTTTTACTCTTTACAAACAAAAAACATTTGGAGGATTTCATCATTAATGCGGATGAAGTATCGGCAAAACTATACAAAGCTGCAAGCAATAATAAAAACGGCATCATATTTATAACGGCTCATTTTGGAAACTGGGAAATTTTATC
>JAIRNE010000021.1 GCA_031258205.1 Campylobacteraceae bacterium | reverse complement strand
AAAGATGCTCAAAAAACTTTACATGCTGCGCAGATACGAGTCAAGACTCTAATCACGCAATAGCTAAGGGTTTATCCCTTGGCTATTTTCATCTTCTCTAAATTTTTTTATTCTCTCTTTCATTGCGGGATGCGAACTTAGTATGGAGTATTCCGATATTTTGGTCTTCTCTTCATATTTTTTAACTATCGCATCAAACAAATCTGCCATGTATTTTGTAGGTATATTACTGTTTTTCATCATTTCCATAGCATACAAATCCGCTTCGTTTTCGTAGTCGCGCGAATATTTGGCATCAACCGCAGTTGTCGCAAGCGCCGTTGTAAATCCTGAAAAATCCCCGCTAAGATAACCTATAATCGCAGACGAGATGGAAGTTTTTACTAATGATTTAAGACCATGCATGTGGACGATATGACCGCTTTCATGCGCTAAAACGCCCATAATGCCGTTAAACTCTCTATTTTCTTCAAGTTTTACCAAATCGTCAAGAAGAATGATATCGCCGTTTGGCAGCGCGAACGCATTTGCTCCGAAAAGTTCTGATTCGCGAAAATGCAGCGTAAAATCAGCATTTTTATTCAAAAATTTATCAAACCGTCTTTTTATAAAATCCTGCGTTTTATTGTCCAATTTTGACTGGGACATATAATTTTTATCTAAAAACTCAAGCGTTTGAGCGCTTATCTTTTCCACTGCGCTTTGCGGGATTTGCGGAGATAAAGCATTTGCCAGCATTTCAGCGCCGTAAGTGAGAGAAAATGCGACAAATAGAGCCAATACGGCAAACGAAATAAGAGCGTATCTTATTTTTGATTCTATTTTTAAAATGAATTTATCGTTTTTCAGACAAAAAAAGTCCGCCGCGTCAAGCTCGCAGTATGAACCGTCGGGAAAACTTACCGTTTGAGGAGTATTTTTTAATTTCGCCCTTATCTCAATATCTTTAAACCCATACGAGATATCAAGCTCTAACACGCGCACAAAATTGTCATGCAGTTCCAAAGTAACGCTTTTTGGTATTGACTTTTTGCCGTCAAAATAGTGCGCATTAAAACTTTGCAAAACTAAAACCTCCCATTTATGCGGCGTTAAAATCCTATATCAAAATCAAAAAAGTCAGCCGCCTCTTCGCCGATGGCGCTTCTGTTTTGCTCTATCTGTCCTGTAAATACGCCCAAATTGAGAGTTTCAAAACCCATATTTTCAAGCTTGTATCTTATAGTTCTAATCTTTGTCCATGGATATAACAGTCCAAACGAAAATACTATAGCAAAGAAATTACTCAGATATATCCATGAAAGTTTAGCCGCAATCCACTCGTTTAGCATTTTATACTCTTTAATGGAAACGTTATTGTAAACCGCTCTTCCTATCCATGCCTCAAGCGAACCTCTTAGTACGAATGAAAAAAGTATAACTATAAAATAGATCATTATTCCCAACAATACGCTCACAGCAGGCACTACTTTAAAAAAAGGTACGGCAATGACTGTAAGTAATCCGACCATGACAAAAAACGCAAAACTTAAAAGGAGCATTTTTATATAATAGATAAAAAAGAATTCCGAAGCTTTGCCGAAAAAATTGAGATTGCTGTCGCCATAGTATGTATTGTCAAAGACAAGCTTTTTAAATTCGCAGTGAGTATATGGAAATATAATGCCTATCGTTATGAGATTTAAAAAACCGTGCAGCAGAAAAAATTTGTAAAAATCGCCGACGGTTGCTCTGTATCTAAAGTTAAGCCCGTGAAATCTTGTATATTTTGCCCTAAAAACCAAAGCCTGCCTGATAAGAAGCGGTATTAAAAGCGCAAAAAGAATAAAAACTATTCCCGCTACTTCAAAAAAACCTAACTCGCTTGCTATAAAAAATACCGCGTAAACTCCCACCACTATCAGCCTTCCTATCAAAATTTTGACGGGATTTGCGGTGTACTCAAAAGCGTGACCGCCAAGATATGTGTTGCCGTAAATATAGTGATTAGTCCTTACTTTTGCCCACGCTCCGTAAATGCCAAGCGTTATAATAGTAAGTACCACATTAACGAACCAGATTGCGAAAAAATCCGAAGCGTTGCCCTTAAATTCAAAAGGTTGGTTTTGAAGTATCCCAGAGTCCATACGGCGTCTCCTGCATAAAATTTTATATTTTAACAAAACATGTTAGTGAATAACTTAAAACATGGCGTTCAAAAATAGTTTTTTTAACTGTTTATACTTAAAATTTAGAGATTTTGCGTATAATAACAAAATTCAAACTGTTAGCAAAAAATGTCAAAGGGCTGAGCATGAGAAAACTAACTGTTAGCGTTGCAGCGGACGAACTTGGCATAACAAAAGAAGCCGTATATAACCGCATAAGAAGAGGAACGCTTAAAAGCGTCATGGAAGGCAATGAGAGGTATATTATATTGGAAGAAGAGTATATCCCTCAAGACAATAAACAAATCGCTAAAGGGAAAAAAATCGTTCCCGACGAGCGGTATATCAATCTTTTGATTTCGCAGATAGAAGAACTCAAAGCGACAAATTCAGAACTCAATAAAGACAAAGAGCGGCTCATAAAAGAGAAAGAACAGCTTTTGATTGA
>JAIRNE010000016.1 GCA_031258205.1 Campylobacteraceae bacterium | reverse complement strand
GCACATTTTTAGCCGGACTTTCTAATTCGCTTGAAACTCTTATCGCCGCGCGCACTATTCAAGCGTTGGGCGCCAGTATGACTATGTCCACAAATCTTGGCATCATAACAGAGATATTTACGCCGCAAGAAAGAGGCAAAGCGCTCGGCTTCATAGGCTCTGTCGTGTCGCTTGGGACTATCACGGGTCCTAGCGTAGGCGGCATTATCGTGCATTATCTACCGTGGTCGTATATCTTTTGGCTTAACGTTCCGTTTGGACTTTTAACGCTTTTTTTAGGCATGAAGTATCTGCCCAAAGATATATCAAAAACAAAAAGCAAGGTTGATTTTGCGGGCTTTTTTATCTACGCGGCGGCGATTATACTCTTTTTTGGCTCTATGTTTATGGGGCAGGAGATAGGATTTGGCAAGCTTATGATACAAATACCGCTTGCTCTTTCACTGCTGTTTGTTATATTTTTCATCAAATACGAATACGGCAAAAACTCACCCCTGATAGAATTTGCGATATTTAAAAACAAAACCGTTACCATAGGGCTTATCTGCGCTTTTATAGTCTTTGGCGCAAACTTCTTTTTTGCCATACTGATGCCGTTTTATCTGCAAACGGCAAGAGGCTACACTCCAAGCGCGGCAGGATTTATCATGATGGCTTTTCCTATCGTTATGGTGATAGCGGCGCCCATAGCGGGAAGCCTTGTGTATAAACTGGGAGCAAACAGACTAACTATGCTTGGACTTGGCATCATCACATTTGTAAATTTTCTGCTCATCTTTTTAAAGATAGATACAAATATCGTCTATTTTATCACGCTTGTAGCTCTCATAGGACTTGGAAACGCGCTTTTCCAATCCCCAAATAACACGACTATCATGAGCTCTGCCGATAAACGTTACCTTGGCGTTATCGGCAGTTTAAACGCGCTTGCAAGAAACGTCGGAAACATAACGGGCGTAACATTTGCCACGACGATACTCTTTACTGCTATGAGTTTAAAAGCGGGAGAACATATCTCTACTTATGTAAAAGGCGAAGAGGAGCTTTTTATGTTTGGCATGCACGTTACGTTTATCGTATCATTGATGTTCATGGTAATAGCTTTGGTAATATCTTTGATGCAAAACGGAAGAACAAAATTTAAGCGATAAACTTAGTGAAATTTAAGCTTTTTGTGCATATCTGTAAAACTTAAAAACCATGCAAAGATAAATTAACAAATATCGCGCACTTGGTAATTTTCTGTAGATACGTTCAAGAGGCATTTTGTAGTTTTTTGTTTTGAAGTTGATGCAAATTTGGGTTCAAGTTCCAAAATTTTATGAAACTACTCTCCGCAAATCTCTTCTTTTGTCATTCTTGGCCATATTATATTACCGCCGGCATTTTTCAGCGTCGTTATATTGCATACCGCATCAGTATATAGCAGTAATTTGCCTTTTGAGTCATACCAGTGTTGGTTGAAAGAGTTATCTTCTATCAAAAAAAGCCCGTTGGATAGCGCTTCCACCGTACCTTCTTGTTTGAATTTGGCTATTATATTGCCTTTTTTGTCAATCAAATTCCACTGTTTATTTAATTTTACCGCCGCTACATCGTTTAAATTAAAACTTACCGCGCCGTCAAATATAGGTTTTATAACGATATGACCTTTAGTATCTATATAGCCTAATTTGCCGCTGCTCTGCACAATAGAGAGATTGCGCGCAAAATCAGCCGCATAATCAAACTGCGGTTTTATCACCATGTTGCCTTTTACGTCTATAAAACCGTATTTGTTATTTTTTCTAACCGCCGCCAGAAGTTCTTCGCCAAAACCGTGCGCCAAGTCAAATTCCGCCTTTATCACCAATTCGCCGTATCTATTGATAAAACCCCATTTCCCGCCTATTTTAACTCTGGCTAATTCGCTCGCGTCAAATGGGTAAGCGTCTTCAAACTGCGGTTTTATAGCCACTCTGCCTCTATCGTCTATAAATCCCCACTCGTCTTTCCATCGCACGGGAGCCAAGCCGTTTTCAGAAAAGTGTTTAGCTTCATTGAATTGCATCTCTATAACAATCAAACCGTCATCGTTAATATATCCCCATTTATTGCGTATTTTAACGGCAGCCAAATAGTTTGAAGAGAAACTGTCGGCATCGTCAAATTTTGTATCTACAATCCATTGTCCTTTAAAATCTATAAAAATACCTTTATATTCGCTGCCTACAAGAGCCAAACCGGCAGAAGAGAATGGATTTGCGTAGTCAAATACAGGATCAATCGCTATATCGCCTTTAGAATTTAAAAAACCGCACCCTATCAGGCAAAAACTACTCATTTCATTTGCAAACATATTCTCATTTTCTTTTGCGCCGCATGTACAGACAAAGAATAATACTACCGATAACACTACCCGTTTCATTAAATTTCCCGCTATAAATTTTGCGCCTATATTATATCAAAATACTTTTTAAAATAAAATTTCAAAATATGCTATAGTTTACGGCTAAAAGCCGAATGGTTTTATAATGCAGATTAAGTTTAACCAGACGCATAAACGTTATCATAGCTTATAATTCTTATATGCAAATAAAACTTTATATAAAATTCTCTTTAAGCAGATTTTTCCGCCTCATTTTTGCATTCTCTCATCGTCTCTTTTTATCTGCGCTTTGCGGCAGTTTATATTATTTTGCCGCATTAGAATAACCGTCCCAGCCGCCGCCTAAAACTTTATACAGCGTAACGACGGCATTTAAATGATTTAATCTCTGCGCGGCGAGCGAATCGCGCGATGAAAAATATTTATTTTGCGCATCTAAAAGCGTGGTTAAATCTGCCGAACCATGCTTATACTGTATGCTCGCGATATCCAAAGAGCGCAAAGACTCTTCGGCAATCTGCTTTTGCAGCGACTCCTGCGAAGTTTGATGGGCGACATTCAACAGCGCGTCATCGCTCTCTTGTAAAGCCGTTAAAATGGATTTATTGTAGCTTTGCACAGCCGCTTTGGCTTTTGAAATCTCCGCATCCGTCAAATCCTTAAGCCGTCCAGCGTCAAAGATAGTATATGCCGCATTCAAAGCCAAAGAGAGTACTGAAGTCGGGTCTTTTAACGATAAAAGCGTATCGCTTGATAATCCGCCGCTTCCGCTTAGCGAAAAACTCGGAAATCTATCGGCATTGGCTGATTTTACCGCCGCATTTGAAGCGTCTAAGTTTGCTCTTGCGCGGGCTATATCTGGTCTGTTTAACAAAAGCTCAGACGGCAGTCCAGCCTCAACCGTCGGGATACTCAAATCCCAAAAAGAGTCCAATACCGTATCAAATCCCTGCGGCGCGCTGCCTGTCAAAACTGCTAAAGCGTTTTTTGCCTGCGCCGCTTGAAGCGTAAGAGAGTCCACGTTTGAATGCTGTGATAAAAGAGACGATTTTTGGCGGCTTACATCCAAAAGACTGACGCTGCCGCTTTTATATTTTGCTTCTACAATTTGCATAAGCTGGGAACTTATATTGAGATTATCTTTCGCGATTTTAAGTCTCTCGTTTATGCTAAGCAAGCTAAAATAACTCTGCGCCACAGAAGCGTACAAAGATAATACCGCCGCGTCCGTGTCGTATATCGTAGCGTTAAAACGCGCTTTAGCCTGCTCGTTATTTGCGGCTATTTTGCCCCACAAATCTATCTCGTAACTTATCCTAAGAGATGCGCTTGTAGATTCTGAATTGCGCGTATCGGCGCTTGGAACTTGCGTTTGAGAGCCGCTGGTACCCGCACTCGCAGAAATTTGCGGCCAATACGAACTTTTGCTGATGCCTAATGATAAACGCGCTTGTTCTATATTTTCATAAGCTATCAAAATATCGGGATTGTTTTTGAGAGCTTGTTCTATAAGCAGATTCAAAGTCGGCGCATTAAAATTTTGCCACCAAACTTTTGTTATATTACTGTTGTTTGACGTTGCCAAACTAAACTCTTTTGGCGGCTTGAAACTGCTTTGAAGCGCGTCCGGATGTATAGAGCACCCGCCAAAAAAAATCACAACCGTTATCATATAGATATATCTCATTCTACTCTCCTGCAAGCGCGGTTACGGGATTGAGTCCCGCAGCTTTTCGCGCCGGTAAATATCCGAAAATAAGCCCTGTAAAAAAGGCGCAGCTAAATGCTAAAATCACGGGCAAAACATTGTATTCCACAGACATTCCAAAATAATTTATCACAAAACTTGCGCTAAGTCCTAAAAGTATTCCTATAAAGCCGCCGAATGCCGACACTATCAAAGCCTCTATCAAAAACTGCTGCATTATATTTCTGCTCCTTGCCCCCGTAGCCACTCTGATACCTATCTCTTTGGTGCGTTCGGTAACGGAAACAAGCATGATATTCATGACCCCGATACCTCCGACTAAAAGCGAAATAGCCGCTATAGAACCCAGCAGTATCGTAAATGTGTTTTGCGTCTGTTCCATGCTCTCTATCAAAGACGTCATATTTAAAACGCGAAAATCCTCCATGCCGTGTCTCTCTATCAAAAGCTGCCTGATATCCTCTTCGGTTTGGGCAATTTTATTGGTATCTTCTACGCCTATTCTAATGTTGCGCAGATACTTTTGTCCTATAATATGCAAATTACCCGTAGAATACGGCGTAAACACAACGTCATCTTCGTCGTCTCCCATCGCTGACGCTCCTTTTTTGCTCATAACGCCTATGACTTGAAACATGATATTATTCACTAAAACATATTGTCCTATCGGGTTAACGCCCGCAAACAACTCTTTTGCAACGCTGTCGCCCAAAATTACCACTTTGGCATAATTTTGCTCGTCTTCTTTCGTAAAAAACACACCCTGCGCGACGCCCCATTCGCGTACCTGCGGATATGCCCATGAGTTAGCGTTAAGTGTGGTGCTTCTGTCGTTGTTGTTAAATCGCAAAGTAACGGAACGCCTCGCTTCCGGCATTGCGGCTATGATATTCGGCAATGCGTTTATCGCATCAACATCGCTTAAAACCAGCGTTTCTATACCGCCGCCGCCTCTACTGTTTGGCATACCGGGGAAAACCATAATCATATTTGTGCCCATAGAACTTATGCTGTTAAGTACGTCTTTTTTCGCGCCGTCGCCGATATTTAGCATGGCTATCACAGAAGCTACGCCTATAACTATGCCAAGAAGCGTCAATATAGTTCTAAAGACATTCATTCTAAGCGAACTTACAGCCATAGAAACAGCCTCCGCTATCTCATATATAAACAAGCTAAACGGCATTTTAGCAGATTTTTTCTGTTCTAAAGATTGTTTTATGTTGATATTTTTGTCACTATTGCCGTTTTTTTTATACTCAAAAGCGGGATTTGATAAAATCTTGCCGTCTTTTATCTCTATGATTCTATGCGCATGAGCGGCTACTTTGGCATCATGCGTGATTAAAATGACAGTATGTCCCATGTCTGAGAGTTTCATTAAAAGTTTCATCACATCTTCGCCGCTTTTGCTGTCTAATGCGCCTGTGGGCTCATCGGCTAAAATGATTTTCCCGCCGTTCATCAAAGCGCGCGATATGGAGACTCTTTGCTGCTGTCCGCCGCTAAGCTGCGAAGGATAAAAATCTAACCTCTCGCTAAGACCTAAAGAATTTAAAATATCTGCCGCTCTTTTACGCCTCTCGTTTTTGGGAGAATATGTATATATAGACGGAACTTCAACGTTTTCTATGGCTGTGAGAGAATGTATCAAATGATAATTTTGAAAAACAAATCCGAATGATTCGCGTCTTAGCTGCGAAAGCTCGTCTTTTTTAAAATCGCTTATATTTTTGCCGTTAAATCTATATACGCCGCTTGTCGGTTTATCAAGGCAGCCTATGATATTCATCAAAGTAGTCTTGCCCGACCCCGATGCGCCGACAATAGCGACAAATTCGCCCGCGTCTATTTTTAAATTGACGTTATTTAAAACGGTAATTTGATTCTCCCCGCTACCAAAATGGCGGTACAGATGAGATAACTCTATCAAACTCATCTCATCATACCAAACGGCATACGGTTACTGTTGGTGCGGTTAGACTGGGCGCCGATTTTTCTTGTGCCTTCAATCGCTGAAAAAGACGAAGCTATCATGTCTCCTTCGTTTAATCCCGATTTTACCTCAACCTGCACGCGGTTGCTGACTCCAAGCTCAATGGGCGCCGCAACAAATGTGCCGTCCGCTTTTTGAAGCATTACTATAGCGCGCTTAGAATCACTTCTTGATATTGCCGTTACGGGAATGAGCGGCACATCTTTTGCCGAAGAGATAACAAAAAAGACTTGCGCCGTCATGGAGTTCATTAATTCGCCCGAACTGTTTTCCACGTCAAATATAGCTTTATACAACACAACGTTATTTGTAACCGTAGGCGTAGGCTCTATTTTTGAAAGTTTCGTGTACCATGTATTTTGACTGCCTAAAGTCTTAAAATGCACCTCCATGCCTTTTTTCAGCTTCGTAACGTCAGCTTCCGATACCTCCGCTCCGATAGTTACGGTGGAGAGATCTGCTATTTGTAAAATGGTAGGAGTATTCATGTTTGCGTTCAGCGTCTGCCCTTTTTTAACGCTGATGGTAGATACCGTGCCGCTCATGGGGGCGTAAATTTTGGCATATTTTAGATTGGCTTGATTCTCCTTGAGGGAGGATTCTGTCTGTTTGATTTGAGCTTTTATCATATCAATGCTTGCTTCGGCTGAAAATAACGCCGCTTCGGCATTTTCATAAGCTTCTTTACTTGTGGCGTCGCTTGCCAAAAGCTCTTTTTGCCTCTCAAATGCGAGTTTAGCCAATGTGAGTTTAGACTCTCTGTCTTTTAATTGAGCCTTTTGATAAACAAGTTCGGCTTTGCTTGATTCTACTTTTGTTTCAAGTACCGTCGTGTCAATCTCAACAAGTAAATCGCCCTCTTTGACGATGTCTCCCGCTTCAACATGCAACTGTACAATCTGTCCCGAGACCTGCGCTCCAACGTCAACATAAGATTTAGGACTTACCATGCCTGTGGCTGTTACGGTATTTTCTATATCTCCTTTTGCAACGCGCACAAGAGTTATATTTTCATTTGCCAAAGCCGAAGGAAAAAACGCTTTGTAACCAAAAAATGCGGCGCAAAAAACTACCGCGGCAACGATAAAACCAACAATTTTTCTCTTCATTTAAAAGCCTCTTTATGATATAAAACTAAAAGATGACTGAAAGTATAAGGTACGGTTGTTAATGAGCTGTTAATTTCGCAATTTTTAAGTATGTAACGCTTACGCATTCACGCCGTTCTTACAGCGGCAATGCTTTTTTGTCATTGCGAGCGTAAGCGCGGCAACCCACATGCAAAGCCAAAAGATAAAAACCGCCCCTTCCGTCATTGCGAGCCGATTTAATCGGCGAAGCAATCCACATGCAAAAGAGTAATTGCAGAGGTGCTATCTGTCTTTTTATCCCCTCACATGTAGTTGTCTTATTCTGTAAACTTTTCAAATCTGTAAATCCGACATGCGCCTTTTCCGTCATCTCGAAAAAACACGCCGCTTTCCAAACCAAAACCACGCGCGGCATTCAAACCGCCCTCGCCACGTCATCACGAACAAACCCGCCACTTTTCCAAACCGCGCATGCCGCTCCCCCCCCGTCATTGCGAGCGACTAACGGGAGCGCGGCAATCCATATGCATAAACACTCTTGCCATTCAAAATGTCAAGTTATCTGTACACGTATGAGGCAGTGGACAATACATGCATAAACACTCTTGTCATTCAAAATGTAAAACAAAAACAAAGTATTTAACAAACCGACTGCTTTTATGTTATTTTTTTGATATAATTTTGCAAGTATTCTTACGAATATAATCTAAATAAAGGGGTTTATTATGTTGCCCTCAACGACTAAATTCAAAGATTTATCTTTGATTGGGCATAGGGTTTTATCTTTGTTTAAGTTAAAAAGTTATCTCTCTCTCTCTCTCTTATTAGCTTAATATTTTCTGTGCTTGTTTTAACTGGCTGCGGCGGAGGCGGCGGAAACAACGGAAGCAATACTCAAAGCGCAAAAACTTTCAGCGTCTCTTTTTATGATGAAAATATAAGTCTATTAGCTGTTTTTAATAATCTTGAAGGTTCAATCGTAGATGTAGAGGGCAATAAAACGCTTATCGCAGGCGGCAAATGGTATTTAGAAAACGGAGGCGGCGAAGCGGAAGCCGCTTATACTATAACTAATAGCGATCTTAGATTTTACGCATCTGATGGTATCAAAACAGTAACAACGCAAGCAGAATTGGCGGCAATCAACGCAGATGCCGCGACTTTATCGGGCAAATATATCCTTTTAAAAGATATAGAGTTAGACGATAACGAAACCGGTTTTGATGCTGACGGGTGGATACCGATAGGCAAATACGGCAGTAAGTTCAAAGGTATCTTTAACGGCAACAACCATAAAATAACAAATCTTTGGATAAATAGACTGAATGATAGTTATGTCGGTCTTTTTGGTTTTAGCGAAAATAATGTTCAAATCAAAAGGTGTCAATTTAAACACAATGGAGATTGTATTTTAAGGTCAGACAATAAAGAGTATGGTGATGTCTTGGCTGAGGCAGGGGAATGGGATATAATAGGCAAGGTGGTCGCAAGACTTAAAGTTGGAAGTTTATTCCAATTAAAATAGGGGGGGGTAAAAATGAAAAAGATTTTAGTTTTATTAATGTGTTTAATAGGGGTTGTTTTGGCGGACAAAGATGATGATGTTGCCGAAATATTGTTAGCTGAGATGTCGTATGATGAATGTACAAAAAAAGCAAATATACAAGCTTGTTTTGCAGCACAATATAGAATAAATGAGCTCTGTAAAAAAAGAGTAAAAAAGACGTGCGATTTTGTTTCTGTTATGGATGTGGTTATTGGGAATTATTATTATGGGGGTAAAGGCGGAGAACAGAATTATACCAAAGCATTGGAATATTTTGAAAAAAGTTGTTCTGGCAACCACGCTTCTGAATATGGTTGTGCAAAAGTTGGTGGGTTATATTATCTTGGTCAAGTTATAGAACAAGACTATTTTAAAGCATTTAAATATACTAAAAAGGCTTGTGATTTAGAGAGTGGTTCTGGTTGTAACATACTTGGTATTCTCTATGAAGAGGGGAAAGGTGTTAGACAAGATTATAAAAAAGCCAAAAAGTATTTTGGCAAAGCTTGCGATTTAGGTGAGCAATTTGGTTGTGATAAATATACAAGATACAACCGCGATGGGCATTAAAAGAGCAAAACAATAAAACTATTACTACTGCCAACTTTTTTGTTTTATTTCCTCCTATCGTGTGAATATTTCTTGTGTCTAAAAACGTGTCCAAATCACCTCTCAAAATCGCTCTAAATAATAATAACTGACGAAAACACCCTTGATTTTAGGGCTTTATTGCTATTTAAAGCAATTTAAGCAATCTTGGCAGGAGTTGTAACAAAGTTTAGAGCCGATATAAACAATCGGCTTATCCTATAAACCAACTTCCGTCATTGCGAGCGACCAGCGGGAGCGTGGCAATCCATAAAATAAAAATAATCTCAAATTACTTTGTTTTGATTTTTACAATTTGAACATTTGAAACGCTTACATGTTATATGGATTGCTTCGTCAGTCGCTTCGCTCCTTCCTCGCAATGACGGAAAAGGTGTGGATTGCTTCGTCGCTTCGCTCCTCGCAATGACGTAGAGGAGGCAATGATATAAAAGGTGTGGATTGCGGGTCAAGTCCACAATGACGAAAAAAGGGTTTGCAGTGAGGCAATGATGGAATTGTGTCATTATGAGCGCGGCAATCCACATGCAAAGTCAAAAAAATGAAAATCTGCATGCAGAACAGTATCGGAGATTAATTGCTCACATTTCCGTCATTGCGGCACGGCAATTTCAAGGAAGTATAAAAGGCTATTGATAAACGGTGAAATATTTTAATACATTTACAGTTTAATGAAAGTTATAAAAGCGGAGCTGTTTTTAGGATATACCCAAAAACAGCCTTTTCTTTTTTATATTTCGTTTGAGTAGTCGGCTTCCGCTAAGCGTTTTAACTGTCTGTATCTTCTTTGCGCATCTTCTTTGTTGTGTTTAAAAAGTTCTTCGGCATGAGCGGGATTTAACTTTTTCAAAGAAGCGTATCTTACTTCGTTGTTCAAAAACTCTTCATACAATGACCAATCGGGCTCTTTGCCGTTAATCTTTATAGGATTTTTACCCTCTTTTTTGAGTCTTGGGTCATATGTATATAAAGGCCAGTAGCCGCATTTTGTGGCAAGCTCGGCTTGATTGCCCGATTTGCCAAGACCGCCTTTGATACCATGTGCGATACAAGGCGAGTAAGCTATAATCAAAGA
>JAIRNE010000001.1 GCA_031258205.1 Campylobacteraceae bacterium | reverse complement strand
CGTATAATTTCGGCTGATTTTGGGTCTTGTTTGATAAGTTCGTCTTTCTTCTTTCCGTCTATGATAAACGCTTCATTATACCCCGTTAAAACGCCTCTGTAAATTTTAATATCCCAATCCTTCAAAGGCGTACCTATTGCCTCTATTTTTGCCTTTATGCGCTGTTCTATAGGCGATAAAATTACCCAACTGTTATGAGTTGAAAAATCGCACTCAAAAGCATTTTGCATAAAATAATCGCTGATTTGGCGTATATTATAATAGCAGTATAAAATCATACTATTTTTGTATAATTTAATATTTATACAAGGAGAATTTATGACTTACGGTTATATCAGAGTAAGTACCGACAAGCAGACTGTTGAAAACCAAAGATATGAAATCAATCAGTTTTGTATCAAAAGTGTAATGGTGGTAGATAAATGGATAGAAGAGACTATTTCGGGAGCAAAAAATCTTCATGAAAGAAAACTTGGCAAACTTTTAAAAAAGATGAAAAGAGAAGATATATTGATTTGTACTGAATTGTCGCGATTAGGTAGAAATCTACTAATGATAATGGGTATTTTAAACGAGTGCATGAACAAAGATATACAAGTTTGGACAATCAAAGATAATTATCGTTTAGGCAGCGATATAAACTCTAAAGTTCTTGCTTTTGCTTTTGGACTTTCAGCAGAAATTGAACGCAATCTCATTTCGCAGCGCACTAAAGAGGCTCTTGCAAGAAAACGTGCGCAGGGCGTTATCTTGGGTCGTCCAAAAGGCAGCAAATCAAAAGTCAAAAAACTCACAGGCAAAGAAGCAGAGATAAAAACGCTGCTTGAAAAAAGAGTGTCAAAAAGCGCTATCGCACGAATACTTGGCGTACATAGATTGACGGTTGCTGAATTTGTTAAGAATATGCAAAATTTATAACATATTTTTGAGGAGGGAAATCTTGTCTCTAAAAATAGCATTTTAAAGATAAATTCTCACATCTCCCACAAAGCCGTTAAGAGCTTATCTATCTCCTCTTTTGTGTGCGTAAAATGCAAAGTTATTCTCACCCAGCCCGGTTTTTTGTCGAAATTGTCATCATCTTTGAGATTCAATAAATCATGTCCGTATGGACCGGCGCAGTTACAACCCGCGCGCACTTGAATGCCGTATTTATCGCTCAAAATTTTCGCGGCATCGTATGGATTCATATTATTTACATTAAGGGAAAAAATCGGCAGTTTCTCTTGTGCGTGGTTGCAATAGAGATTTACATGCGCCATTTTTTTGACGTTTGAGCCGAAATAATATCTAAGTTCGCGCTCTTTTTGCGCGATAACGTCAAGTCCTATTTGGTTTCTAAGCTCATACGCCAAAGAGGCTTTGATAAACTGTAAAATTCCCGGCGTTCCGGCATTTTCTCTTGTTTCAAAATCGCCGCTGTAACGCTGCGAAGTGCGCGATACATACTCTACCGTGCCTCCTCCTGCAAATGTCGGAATAGTATTATTTTCGCAAAGCTCTTTTCTGATAATCAAAAGCCCCGAGCTCCCGACTCCGCCTAAAAGTTTGTGTGGCGATAGAAACAGCGCGTCGTAAAAATTAGAATCTATATTCATGTGCGCGCTTGCCGCCGCCGCATCAAGCGCCGTTATACCGCCGTAATTTTTGACAAGTTTATAAATCTCTTTATAATCGCTCAAAATTCCCGTAACATTTGAAGCGACGCTAAAAGAGGCTATTATTTCGCGTCCTTTATTTGCTTCTAAAATAGTTTTTAGCGCGTCTAAATCAATATTTTCATTTTTATCCAACGGAATTCTCACAAGTTCGCACAAAGCTTCTCGGAAACTCACCTCGTTTGAGTGGTGTTCATACGGACCGATTAACACAAGCGGGAGTTTAAAAGGCGCGATATGTATTCTATTTTTTGTAGCGGGCGGCATGTAAAGCCCCGTCAATTCTTGAAACCGCTTAATCGCTTCTGTGGAGCCGTTCCCGCAAGGTATGATATAAAACTCTTCGCCTGCTTCTAACGTTTTATGCAGACTGCGTCTTGCGTTTTCGTAATATTCTGTCGTTTTGACGGCGTTTGACGATACTTCCGAATGCGTATTCGCGTATGTTTTTAAAATCGTCAATATCTTTTGTTCTATAGGCTTATAGGCTTGTCCGGAAGCGGTATAGTCAAAATATAAAATATTATCGTCACGAATAATATTGGAGCGAATTTTTTGCAAAATAACATCCTTTTTAAAAATAAAAATTATACTCTAAAAAATATAAATTTTTTTGCAAAAAACGGCGTTCATTTTCAAAATTATCTAAAAGCGCGCGCGGCGTTTATTAGAGCCAATATGCTTACTCCGACATCGGCAAATACCGCTTCCCACATTCCGCTTATTCCCGCTATGCCAAGCGTCATTAACGCGGCTTTTACGCCGATGGCAAAGGCGATATTTTGGCGCGCTATACCGACAGTTTTTTTAGATAGTTTAACGGCGGTTACGACTTTTTGCGGGTTTGGACTCATTAAGACTATGTCTGCGGCTTGCGCCGTTATATCTTGTCCCGGCAGTGCAAATGCTATGCCAATGTCAGCGCATGAGAGAGACGGGGCATCGTTGATGCCGTCTCCAACAAAGATAAGTTTTTTATTTTTTGGCAGAGCGTTTGAGAGAACCTCCAACTTTTCTACTTTTTGAAGAGGCAAAAGTTCTGTAAAGACTTCCGTTATGCCAAGCTCTTTAGCCGTTTTTTCGCCGATATTTTTACTGTCTCCCGTTAGCATTGCTATGCGTTTAATGCCGATTGTTTTGAGACGGCGTACGATATCAAAACTCTCATTTTTTATTTCGTCTGCGCTCACGATATATCCGGCGTAAATCCCATCTATCGCCACATGTATAATACCGCTTAAGTTAAAAATTTTCTCATAAGAGATACCGTATTTTTCCATCAATCTCTCGCTGCCCGCTAAAACTGTTCTGCCTTCAACTACGGCTTTTACGCCAAATCCTACAATCTCTTCATGACTTTCAATCAACTCTTGATTTATCTCTTTATTATAAGCTTTAAGTATGGATTGGGCTATTGGGTGGCGCGAGAAATTTTCGGCGTATGCGCAAAAATGCAGTAAATTATCTTTGCTAAAACCGTTTGCGGCTTCTATCTTTACGACGCCAAACTCTCCTTTTGTAAGAGTACCCGTTTTATCAAAAACTATCGTATGCGCATTGCTTAAAGATTCAAAACAGTTGCCCCCTTTGACAAGTATGCCCTGTTTCCCCGCGCTTCCTAAGCCCGCAAAGAAGCTAAGCGGTACGGATAATACAAGAGCGCAAGGGCAAGAGATAACGAGAAAAATCAAAGCGCGGTATAGCCATACGTCAAATTCTGCCCCCAACAATAAAGGCGGAAAAACTGCCAGTAAGAGAGCGCAAGAGACGACTATAGGCGTGTAAATTTTTGCAAATTTTGTGATAAACCGCTCCGTTTTGGCTTTTTTCTTAGCAGCGTCTTTGGTAAATTCTACGATTTTTGAGATAGTAGAATCTTTAAATTCGTTTGTTACTTCAATGTGCAAAAGTCCGTTTTTATTGATAGAACCGGATAGTATCCCAGAGCCTTCCTTGACCTCTTTTGGCATTGACTCTCCGCTTAAGTTTGACATATCCAAAAACGACTCCCCGCTTACCACAACGCCGTCAAGAGGTACTTTTTCGCCTGCTCTTACGATGATGATACTGCCTTTTTTGACCTCTTCGGGAGAGACTTTTACTATTTTGCCCTCTTGTTTTAGATTTGCAAAATCCGGTTTTAAGTCTAAAAGGGCAGAAATTGATTTAATAGAGCTGCTAACCGCGCGTTCTTGCAGCCACTCTCCGGCTTGATAAAAAAGCATTACGGCAATGCCTTCGGGATATTCGCCTATAGCAAATGCGCCGATAGTGGCAATGCTCATTAAAAAATTCTCATCAAAGAGATTTTTAGGTTTTTGTATATTGCCAAATGCTCTAAGCAGTACGTTCGCGCCTATCAAAAGATAGCTTATTAGAAAAAGCGTAAATTTTAAACCGCCGTCAATATCCGCAAACAGACAGAACGCGAACAGCAGTGTGCCGATAATTATCCTCGTTTTTTTAAAATCTTTTTTTTGATGTTCATGATGACATGAGCAGGCGATATGTTTTGCGTTTTCCATTAAGCCTCCTTTATATGGCAAAACGCTTGGTCAAATATATTTTTTATATGTTCGTCGTCTAATGAGTAAAAAACGATTTTGCCCTCTTTTTTGTATTTTACGAGTTTTGCCTGTTTTAAAACCCTAAGCTGATGCGAAATGGAGGATTTTGTCATGCCAAGCAGCGCGGCGATATCGCATACGCACATTTTGCTTTGAAAAAGAGCGTAAAGGATTTTCACTCTTGTAGAATCGCCGAAAACTTTAAAAAGTTCAGCCAAATCAAACAGTATTTCATCGTCAGGCATTTTATCTTTGACCGTATTTACAATCTCTTCATGTATAACATTGCAGTCGCATCTGTCTTTAAAATCATCTATTTGCGCCATTTGAAACCTTTTGGTATATATAATTGAACAATTGTTCAACTGTAATTATAATACAATAATTTCCAAAAAGCAATAGCCGAAGATAGATAATTAATGTTTTTACATAAGATGACGCTGAAGTTATTAAAAGTTTACTGTTCTTGCCGCAATAATTTTCCCTCTTCTAACATGCACAACACTATATCTTTAAAAATCGGCGCCGCGCTTTGAGAGCTGAAATATTCGCGCGACGGCTCTATGACCAAAACGCCTATAGTATATTTGCTTCCGCTGCCGTCATTAGCGAAACCTATAAACGAACTATTATAACGCCTGTGATAAACGCCGCCTTGCGCTATCTGCGCCGTACCCGTTTTGCCGCCCGTAATCACGCCGTCCACAAAAGCTTTCGTGCCGCTGCCGTCTTTTACGGTATCTATAAGCGTCTGTTTTATTGTATTTGCGGTATTTTCAGATATAACTCTTACGCTCTCTTCGTTTTTAATCTCATGTATGATATTTTTCTTATCCACAATGTAGCTAACGATTTTCGGATTTATTAAAAGCCCGTCATTATTAAAAACGTTAAACGCTTTTATAAGCTGCATAAAATTGACATTAATGCCGTATCCGTAGCCGATAGTTGAGCGCGCGATTTCATTTTTAAAATGATTGACGGAGATTTTATCGCCGCCGTTTTCATACGTCAAATCTATACCCGATTTTTCGCCGAAACCAAACGCTCTTAATCCGTCATAATACTCTCTTGCATCTAACTTTTGCCCAAGCTGCGCCATAACTACGTTTGAAGAGTACACTATCGCATCTCTCGCGCTTATCCACTCCGATTTAAATTTATGTTCGTCTTTGATAGTATATCTGCCCATGTTATATTCGCCGCCGTAAGTTCTAAATATATCTTTTGGGTTTATTTTGCCGTTATTCAAGAGCAATGCATAAACTATCGGCTTCATAACCGAGCCCGGTTCATAGATGTATTCTGCGGATTGTATATTTAAAAACGGATAATCGTCCTGTTTTAAAGAGTTTGCATCGTATCTGTTGGAACTGGCAAGCGATATAATATCGCCCGTATCGCTTTTCATGACGACAGCTATAATCTCTTTTGCTTCAAGTCTCGTTTTGTGCAAATCAAGTTTTCGCTCAACCATTTTTTGCAGTTTTAAAGGGATTGAGAGCCGTATATCCTGTCCGTTTATCGGTTCTTTGACTTTTACTTTCCTGTTTAAGATAATGGTATCTATCACATCTCTGTATCCGGCTATGTATATATCCTGCGCAAAACTAAGCGCATCTTCATAATAGCGCTCCAAACCCTTAACGCCTTCTCTTCTCGTGATTGCGTTTTGCTCTATTTTGCGCGTATATCCGACTATCGGGGAGAGAGTGTCTTTGTGAGGATAGACTCTGGACTCTCCGCTTTGAATGATATCCAAACCATGCAAAAACGACATCCCGTTCGTTTTAAATACGCCGCGTTTTAAAAGCTTGCTTCCTAGAGACTGCAAAAGTTTCGCGCTTTTAGAATCCATGCTGTACGAAAGAACGACGCTTCCGTTTTTTGATTCTATAATCTTTTTGACTTCCCCCTCGTCGCTGTTGGAGTACAAAGAGTAGAGTTTGACAAAAAGATCCTTTTGTTCAGGGTCAATATTTCTTGTGTCTACCATAACTTTATATAGTCTTTGACTGCTTGCGAGAGTGTAATCATCTGCGCTTAAGATTGAACCTCTAAGAGACATTCTTGTGTCGCTTGTCTGCAGGTTTAATCGCTGCAAATCCACGCTTGACCAATATAGCAGAGCGGCTATAAATATCATAAAGCATACCGTAACGACTATAAAAAAAATGAGAAATTTAGATTTAACTTTATCGTCCATGAAAAACCGCTTGTATTTTAAAGGCAGATTATATAGAAATTTTCATAAAAATCAGTTTTTAAACCATTTTTGAGTAAAATTCAATTTTTAAACAATAACAAAAGAGAGACTATGGGGGCTGATAAAACGCTTTTTATACTTTGCGCATTTTGCGTATTTGTCGGTATAATCGCCTCTTATTCGCTTTCAATCTATATTGCGGCTCAATACTCGGATTCGTACCATTTTTTTATTAAGCAGTTTTTTGTGGGCATGCTCGGTATTGCTGTCATGTGGCAGCTTTCGCGGTTAAATCCGGATAAATATGTTAACGCTATCGGTTTTGGGATATTTATTGCATGTCTTTTTATCATGAGTTTTATGTACTATCTTCCCGAACAATTCGTAAAATCCATAGGCGGAGCGAAAAGATGGATAGCGCTTCCGGGTTTTTCATTCGCGCCTGTAGAGTTTTTCAAAATCGGATTTATATTTTTCCTTGCGCGAAATTTTGCAAGAGATATAATCCCAACCAAAAAAACATTCAAAGAAGAACTTAACTTACTGCTTCCTTATATTATAGTTTTTTTAATCGTTACATATTTTATAGTCGTCATGCAAAACGATATAGGGCAAGTCATAGTTTTAGCTTTGACATTCTCGGTTATGGCGCTTTTTGCGGGCACAAGCTTTAGGTTTTTTTCATTAGCGCTGCTTTTTTTCGCGATAGCGTCTATACTTGTAATAGCAAATTCAGAGCACAGAATAGTGCGCATAAAAGGGTGGTGGTTTTTCGGGCAGGATTTTTATCTCTCTTTTTTGCCCGAAAGCGTCGCAAATCTTTTAAGAATAGAGAATGTCCCCGAACCGTATCAACTATTTCACTCTCTTAACGCGATAAAACATGGGGGACTGTTCGGAGAAGGCATAGGAAGCGGCATTTTAAAGCTGGGATATTTGAGCGATGTTCACACCGATTTCGTGCTTAGCGGCATCACCGAAGAGATAGGAGCCGCAGGAATCATCGGTATAACTTTGGTTTTGTACGTGATAGTTTACCGCATGTTCAAAATCGCAAGCAGATCCCAAAACCGCATATATTCGCTGTTCGCGCTTGGCATGGCAATGCTTATAGTGTTTTCATTTTTGATGAATGCGTACGGCGTCATATCCATCACGCCGATAAAGGGTATCGCGGTGCCGTTTTTAAGTTACGGCGGAAGCTCTTTGCTTGCTACGTGCATTGGAGTTGGAATGGTTTTAATGATTAGTAAAAAGGCGGATTTAAAATGACGGCGATAACGGGCGGAGGCACGGGCGGACATCTTAGCATAGCTAAAGCGATAGCAAAAGAGTACAATAAAATCGGCGTAAAGCCGCTTTATATAGGCTCTACAAACGGGCAGGATAAAAGTTGGTTTGAAAACAGCCCGCTTTTTTATAAAACTATCTTTTTGCCATCGTACGGAGTTGTAAATCAAGGATTTTTGGGCAAAATAAAATCTCTTTTAAATATCATAAAACTCTCTTTTAAAGTGAAAAAAATACTGAAACAAGAGGGCGTTACAAAAGTTTTTTCCGTAGGCGGCTACTCTTCCGCCGCCGCTTCGTTTGCGGCAATTTTAAGCGGCAGAGCGCTTTTTATCCATGAGCAGAACGCTTACATGGGAAAGTTGAATAGACTCTGTGCATTTTTCGCCAAAGAGATTTTCAGCTCGTATGATAAAAATTCAAAAGTAAAAGATTATCCTGTGGGCGAAGAGTGGTTTAAACTTCAAAAAAAGCGCGATAAATTAAAAACTATAGCCTTTTTAGGAGGTTCTCAGGGCGCGAAATTTATCAATGCTTTGGCGTTGGAAACAGCTTCGTGGCTTAATGAGAACAGCATAGCAATCGTCCATCAAACAGGCAAAAACGAATATGAAAAGATAAAAGAGTTTTATGAGGCAAATGGTATAAATGCCGATGTTTTCGCGTTTTATTCGCCGTTATGCGACAAGCTTAAAAATGTTGATTTTGCCGTTGCGCGTTCGGGGGCTGGCAGTATGTGGGAGCTTACTGCGGCTAAAATTCCGGCGGTTTTTATACCGTATCCGTATGCGGCAAATAATCATCAATACTTCAACGCCAAAGCGTTAGAAGAAAAAAATGCCGCTATAGTCGTAAAACAAAGCGACATGGACGCAAAAGTTCTCATATCCATTCTATGCGATGCAGATATAGCCGCCATAAACAGCGCGCTCATGATAGAGCCAAACGGCGCAAAGAAAATAGTGGAAATAGTAGAGAGTTATGATAGAGTTTGACACATTTTGGCTTTTTTTGCTAACCTCTGCGGCATTAGCGTTAACTCCCGGACCCGACATACTGTTTGTTATCACGCAGGGCATCACAAGAGGCGCGAAAGCCGCCGTTACGCTCTCATGCGGTTTGTCGTCCGGCGTTATAGTTCATACAACTCTTGCCGCTCTTGGCGTTTCGGTTATATTTCGAACTTCCCAGACGGCATTTTTTATCTTGAAAATCATCGGCGCGGCGTATCTGTTTTATCTTGCCGTTCAAGCTTTTGTTCACAGAAATGAGCTTGTGCGTATTGAGACTGAAAAAAATAGTTTGAGCGCGAAAAAGCTTTTCATGAGAGGCTTTTTTATGAATGTGCTAAATCCCAAAGTCATACTCTTCTTTTTGGCTCTTTTCCCGCAGTTTGTGAGAGAGCAAAACGGATTTGTGGCGTTTCAAATGGCGCAGTTGGGAGTTATTTTTATGTTAAGCGCGCTTGGCGTTTTTATAATTGTCGGCGTTTTGGCAGATAAGGCTTCAAAAACTCTTATGAATAATCCCAAAATCGCCAAATCCGCCAATATCTTAACCTCATGCATATTTTTCGCAATAGCCGTAAGTTTGGCGTTTTCGCAGCAATAAATCTTTAAATAATTTTACGCTCTTTGATGATTTTGTTGAACAAAAACAGTTCTACAAAAAATACGATAAATTCGGCTATCGGCAGCGTAATCCAAACGCCGTAAGCTCCAATGTAAAAGGGTAGAAATAAAACCATCGGGACGATAAGCCCGAAAGTTCTTATAAGCGCGATTAGCGTGGAGATTTTGCCTTTTGAAAAAGAGGTGAAAAGAACGGATATAAGGATATTTGCGCCGCTTAGGATATACTTAAATGCGAAAATAATGAAACCTGTCAGCGCGATATCGTATAAAAAAGCGTTGTCTTCGGCGAAGATTTTTACTATGTCAAACGAAAACAGCAGCATTGAGCAAAACGTCAAGAGCGACAAGAGAGCTATCGTGATAAATCCTTTTTTTAAGACATATTCTATTTTTTGTCTGTTTTTTGCTCCGAAATTAAAGCTTATGATGGGCGCGATACCGACACAGTAGCCGAGAAAAATGGAGTTAAATACATATTCCATGTAAGCTATGATTGTAACTGCCGCTACCCCGATTTCGCCTAAAAGCTCTAACATAGCGTGATTAAACAAAAACGCTATAACGCCTGTGGCTAAGAAATTTACCAATGCCGACGAGCCGTTTATACTGCTTTTTTTTATGATTTTGAAGTTCCACTTCGGAAGCGTAAAACTAAGCGTTCTTTTTGGATTGAAAAAAAATATAATTCCCATTACGGTCGGAATAGCGCTGCTTATAACAGTCGCGTACGCCGCTCCCTCTATGCCCATGCCAAACCAAGCCATAAATATATAATCTAATATTATATTGGTAATTCCAGCGCCTAAAACCGCAATCAAGCCCATTTTAGGTTCTCCCGCCACGATAAAAAAACTTTGAAACAAAAACTGCCCCATGAACACTAAAAGCCCAAACAGTATGATTTGAAAATAACTTTTCGCGTAAGGCATCAAAACCTCTGTCGCGCCGAGCCACTCCAATATCTCGTCCATGAATACAAATCCTATCAATATATCTATGAGCGATATGATTAAAAGCGTTATTGTTATCATTGAAAAGTCGCTGTTAGCCTCTTCGTATCTCTTTTCGCCCATTTTTTTGGCTATGATGGCGCTGCCTCCAACGCCAAACATTGTACCCGTTCCCATGAGAAAGAGAATAACAGGCATAACTATATTTATGGAAGCAAAAGCGTTTATGTTTACAAGTCTGGCTACGAAAATGCCGTCCACGATTGAGTATAAAGACTCAAAAAGCATCATTATCATTGTGGGCAGCGCAAATAAAAACAGCGTTTTGGCATTAAAATTTTTTGCTAAATTGTTATTGGTCATTTTGGTAACTTTACGGATTTTCTCTGTATTGTAGCGTAAAATAGTAAAAAATAAAAAACGCCATAAATGCCTTAAATATGAGCTTTGTCGGTAAAAAAACAGTATTTCGGCGCGGCTAATTATATTTAACTTTTTTGATAAAAATTTTGTAAGCTTTTGCGATTTTTCTAAAATTTGCGTTATATTGGAAACGCAGCTCAATTTTTTAGTTACAATCATTGATAATCAATACTAAAATAAGCGGATTTTTAGATTTTTTATCTATAATAATCATTATCAAAAAATGAAAGTTAAGCGATAAAAACGCCTACTGCAAAAAGCGGCGTTAAATTAAGAGGTTATAACGATGGATAGAGTATCGGGGTTTAATCAAGACTGCGGCAAACGCCAAAAAGGTTTTTGAAAAATGCTTTTTGGTTTTGAGAATATAAATGGAAAATGGGTAGAGAGAGTCCCGTCGCTTTTTCGCGCATTTACGTACAAAGAACAGCGCGAGTTTTTTGTCAATCAGTACAACTGCTGCGTAGATAAACATGAGCGGATTGGCTTTAAAAGAGACTTTGGCAAATCCACTCTTTTTGAGATTTTCCAAAATGAGATATTTTCAAGGCTTGCGACAAAAAACGCCCTCCGCCCAAATGCGTTGAAACTGTTTGACCCATATTCGGCGGCGATGATTGCACTTTTTCTTCAGCATGATTTTGATAAGTTAAAAAAGATGATAAAAAAGAGTGCGCGTCTGCCCAAACTTCCTCAAGCAATGCTTATTTTCAGGATGTTTTCGTCTGAAAATTGCGGAGTAATGTTTGACGCGAAAACCCTTTTTTCGGAGTTTGTTTTAGAAAAAATCGCGCGCAAAAATCCCGATAAAGCGGTATATTTCAAAGACGATTTGATTGTCGTCGAAAAGGATGGCGAGCGTTTACTTAGTATTATATTATGTTTCAAAAGATTTGACAAAGATAAAATGCATCTTGTAAAAGATGAGATAGACGAGGCTTGGAGAAAGGTTGCAAAAGATAATATAAAGTTTTTGTATATCGTTTTTCCTAAACACAGTGCGTTTAAACGTCACATAGAGGTTAAAAACCCATGCTTTGCCGACTCTTTGGTAAAGCTTGTCCCATATACTATTTAAATTTCAGGAGATAAAAATGTCAATAGCTATTGTTTACGGAAGCAGCGGAGGCAACACTGAGAGCGTTGCTAAACTTATTCAGAAAAAACTTGGCAAAGAGGCTGATTTGATAGACATCGGCAAGGCTGATGCAGGCAAAATAAACGGCTATGATAAGCTGATTTTAGGAACGTCCACATGGTATGAGGGCGAATTGCAGGACGATTGGGATTCGTTTGATAAAGCCGCACTTGAGCTTGGCGGTAAAACGGTAGCGCTTTTTGGACTTGGCGATCAAGAAGGTTACGGCGGCGAGTTTTGCAACGGCGTAGGGACTTTATATGAGCTTAGCATAGAAAAAGGAGCCAATGTCGTAGGAGATAAAAATTCTACGGACGGGTATAATTTTGAAGAGTCAAAAGCGGTAGTAGACGGAAAATTTGTGGGGCTCATTATTGACGAAGACAATCAAAGCGATTTGACTGAAGGCAGAGTTGAGCGGTGGGTAGAGAGTATAAAACCTGCTTTTTAATTTTTTTAAGGTTAGTTTTACGAAACTAACCGCCTTTTTATTTGAAACTTACATGCAATACAACAATCGGATAAATATAGTGGTGCGCTCGAAGAGATTCGAACTCATGACCTTCTGAACCGCAATCAGATGCTCTATCCAGCTGAGCTACGAGCGCACTTTTAAGAAATTAAGGGTGTAATTATAGCGAGATTTGCTTAAATTATATCATTGAAAAACCGCTCTTTTATTTTTAATCCGCAAAACTGTATAACGGCAAAAAATGGGAAAAAAATATGAAAATCAATATTTTTGCATATTTTTTTATTGCATATTTTTCAAACATGTTTATAATATTTTTTATGTTATACTTTTGAAGTTTAAAAATTGGAGCGCGATAGTGATTGTTTTAGAGAATGTAAATAAATATTTTGCCTCGCATCATGTATTGAAAAATATCAACCTTAATGTCAAAAGCGGTGAAAAGCTTGTAGTAATAGGTCCAAGCGGCTCCGGTAAAAGCACTCTTATACGCTGTATCAATCTTTTGGAAAAACCGACCTCGGGTAAGATAATAGTCAATGGAACAGATATTACCGCACCTAAAGCGCCTATTACAAAGATTAGGCAAGAAACCGCTATGGTTTTTCAATCTTTCAATCTTTACTCGCACAAGAGCGCGCTTGAAAATCTCACATTGGCTATGACCGTCTTAAAAAAAATAAACAAAAAAGAGGCGCGCAAAAGCGCGTGCGAACTTTTAGAGCGCGTAGGACTTACGGGTAAAGAAAACTCTTATCCTTCGCAGCTTTCAGGCGGTCAGCAGCAGCGCGTAGCGATAGCAAGGGCTTTAGCTATGAATCCAAGCGTTATTTTATTTGACGAGCCTACCTCTGCGCTTGATCCGGAGATGATACAAGAGGTGCTTGACGTTATGGTAGATCTTGCAAAAAGCGGCATTACAATGATAGTAGTAACACATGAAATGGGCTTTGCCCGTCAGGTAGCGGATAGAGTTGTGTTCATGGACGAGGGGCTTATACTTGAAGAGGGCAGTCCCGAGCATTTCTTCAAAAACCCGGAAAGTGAACGCGTTAAAACATTTTTGAGTAAAATTGCTCATTAATCTTATTTTTAAGGAGAATACATGAAGAAGTTTTGTACTTTTTTGGTCGGCGTAACTGCGCTTGTGAGTTTAAGCTTTAACACAGCTATGGCAGAAGATGCACCCGATATCCAAAAGATAAAAGATAGAGGCGTGTTAAAAATAGGCGTTAAGGTAGATGTGCCTAAATTTGGCTATAAAGATCCCAAAACGGGAATTACCGAAGGACTTGATATAGATGTCGCAAAAGCGATAGCTAAAAAGATTTTGGGCGATGAAAACAAGATTGAAACGCAGGCTGTTACCGCGAAAACCAGAGGACCGCTTCTTGATAACGGCGAAGTAGATCTTGTTATTGCGACTTTTACTATTACGCCGGAGCGAAAACAGACATATAATTTCTCTGACGCTTATTATGCCGACGGCATTGGTTTGTTAGTCAAAAAGAGTTCGGGTATCAAAACTTTTGCCGATTTGAACGGCAAAAGAGTAGGCGTAGCCCAAAGCGCGACAACTAAAAAAGTTATTCAGGAAAAAGCCGATAAAGACGGTATTAAAGTTTCTATATCGGAGTTTGGAACGTATCCAGAGATAAAAACCGCGCTTGATTCAAAACGCATAGACGTGTTTTCGGTTGACGCTTCTATTTTGCTTGGATATTTGGACGATACTACGATTATATTAGACGATAGATTGTCGGCTGAAGAGTACGGCGTGGCTTCTAAAAAAGGCAATAACGCTTTAGCGGCGGTTGTGAATGAAGTGGTAAATGAATTGAAAACCTCAGGCGAGATGGATAAAATAGCCGCCAAATGGGGTTTAAGATAGATGGAAGGGTCGGGACCATTCGCGCTCTTTAAATGGGCTGCCGCGCTTAAAGATTGGCAGGTATTTGCGGAAGGCTTTGGCATGACGCTGTTGTACTCCGTTATTTCGCTTGCCATATCAATAGCTCTTGGCATATTTTTCGGCGTGCTTGGTTCCGCCCGCAATCTGCCCTCAAAGGCAATCAACAGAATATATGTAGAGTTTATTCAAAACACGCCTTTAGTCATTCAGATATTTTTCTTATATTACGCGCTGCCATATGCAGGCATTATCATGCCCGTTTTTCTTGTGGGCGTGCTTGGCATAGGCGTATATCACGGCGCGTATATGGCTGAAGCCGTAAGGGCGGGTATCGGATCTGTGCCAAAAGGACAGCTTGAGGCGGCGTATTCGCAGGGCTTTTCATATTGGAGCGCGATGTGGCATGTCGTACTGCCTCAAGCAAAAAGGCTTGCATTTCCGCCGATGACAAATATATCTGTTAATCTCATCAAAAACACTTCCGTTATGGCTATGGTGGCGGGCGGAGAGTTGATGTACAGAGCCGACTCATGGAGCAGCGAATATATCTACTACGGACCGGCTTACGTCATCACGGGCATATTATATTTGGCTGTCTGTTACCCATTGGCGACTTACTCAAGAAGCTTAGAGAAAAAAAGCGAGGCGAGATATGCTTAACGGACTCATAGCGCCTGAAAATTTTATATTTTTGGCTCAAGGCTTGGCTGTTACTATTATTATAGCGTTAAGCTCTATATTTTTATCTACTATTTTCGGTACGATTTTGGGCGTTTTGCGCTTTTCGCAAATAACATTTTTTGGAAAAGCGGCGACAACTTATATAGAAGTAGTGCGAAATATACCTTTGCTGCTGTTTATATTGTCCATTAGATTTGTCGCTACATTGCCGCGTGAGATAGCGGTAAACGTACATGATTTAATGACAAAAACATTTGGCGTGTCTGTTGAGGTTATGCCGTCCGTATCCACGATGTCATCCGTACTTGCCGGTATATTTGCGATGAGTATTTTTACCTCTGCCGTTGTCGCGGAAATTGTGCGCGGAGGGCTTAACTCCATACCGAAAGGTCAGTGGGAAGCGGCGTATTCACAAGGATTTTCTTATGTGCGGGTTTTGCTTTATATCGTTTTGCCGCAGACGTTTAGAAATATTCTCCCAGCGCTTGTTTCACAGTTTACCTCTACTATAAAAGATACCTCTTTTGTGTGGATAGTAGGAATTGAAGATTTGACGGGCAAAGGAATGATTTTGATGGGCAAATACGGCACATCGGGACAAGTTTTCGCGCTGTTTGGCACAATTGCCGCGACATATTTTGTGTTGAATTACATATTGTCGCACTATTCAAGAAAACTGCATAACTCATATGCGCATGCAAGAGCATAAAAACATTCTGTTTTTAAAATTTCGTTTTTAATAAAAAACTTAAAAGTATTAACTCTTGCATATTGTACGGATTGCTTCGTCGGTCGCTTCGTTGGCGATGACTTTTTCTCTCCGTCATTGCGAACTTCCTTTTTTCCGTCATTGCGAGCGTAAGCGCGGCAATCCATCTTTATATTTGTATGTAAAATTATTTTTAAATAGTTGCATGTAAAAGTTCCATTACTACAGAAAATATCCACCCAAACTGTTTTATTTTGTCTATATTTTTAATTCCTCTGGATTGCCACGTCGCTATGCTCCTCGCAATGACGGAGGGTGTGTCATTGCGAGCGTAAGCGCGGTAATCCATAAAGATAGTTGTAAAGATTTTAAGCTTTACAAAATAATATCCTATGTTATTGCATACAAAGCAATCCATCTTTTTATATACATGCGAGAGTGATTTTGTACATGCAAAGGTTCTAATTATTACAGAAATGTCAGCCGCTTGAGCAATCCATAGATTTAGTTATTCTATTTTCTTTAAAGCAAAAATTTATAGTTTCAATAAAAAACTTTGGCATAAATATTTTTATGCCAAAGATATTTAAAACTCATACTTCACATTTGCGAAAATTTGACGCCCAAGAGAGTATCCAGTGCGTCCTCTTGAAGTAAGAACGCCATAGTATGCATTGGCGTCATTTTTCCTGTTTAAAAGATTTA
>JAIRNE010000078.1 GCA_031258205.1 Campylobacteraceae bacterium | reverse complement strand
AATGCTTATCGGTAGTGTATAAAATTTTCATCAAAATAACCTTATTATAAATTGGAAAATAATTATACCGTTTTGAGTTTAAAAAGTTTGCACGCAAAGAGGTCTCCTTGCATGCAAATCTTAATTTCTATTAAGACAGTTAAGGTCTGAAAAAGCTGTTTTTAAGCGTTCCGCCATACTTTTTTGACCTTCTCTCAGCCATTTTCTTGGATCATAATATTTTTTGTTAGGTTTATCTTCGCCTTCCGGATTTCCAAGCTGTCCTTGCAAATATGCGCTGTTTTTGTCGGTATATCTTCTCACGCCGTCCCAAAATGCCCACTGCGTATCAGTGTCTATATTCATCTTTACAACGCCGTAACTTATAGCCTCTCGTATCTCGGCTAAAGTTGAACCGGAACCTCCGTGAAAAACAAAATTTACGGGTTTTTGCGCATCAAGATTAAATTTTTCTTTTATGTATGTTTGAGAATTGCCTAAAATTTTTGGAGTTAATACGACATTCCCCGGTTTATAAACGCCGTGAACATTGCCGAATGACGCCGCGATAGTAAAATTATCGCTTATTTTTTTCAACTCTTCATAAGCGTAAGCCACATCTTTTGGTTGGGTATAAAGCAGCGCATTATCCACGCTTGTATTATCCACTCCGTCCTCTTCGCCGCCGGTTACGCCTATCTCTATCTCAAGCGTCATGCCGATTTTGCTCATGCGTTCCAAATATTTTGCGCAGGTAGCTATATTTTGAGCTAAAGGTTCTTCGGAAAGGTCTAACATATGGGAGCTAAAAAGCGGTTTTTTGTGCGTTTTATAGTACTCTTCGCCAGCGTCCAACAAAGCGTCTATCCAAGGAATAAGTTTTCTTGCCGCATGGTCTGTATGAAGTATCACGGGAATGCCGTAAGCTTTAGAGAGCAAATGCGCATGCTGTGCGCCTGAAACAGTTCCAAGCACAGCCGCATCGGAAGTTCCCAAGCCTTTGCCTGCCATAAATTCGCCGCCTCCGTTTGAAAATTGGATAATGATCGGCGAATTTACCGCTTTTGCCGCTTCTAAAGCCGCATTTATAGAGTCACTCCCTACGACATTAACAGCAGGGATAGCAAACTCATTTGCTTTTGCCAGCTCAAAGAGTCTGCCGACATTATCTCCGCTTACAACCCCGCTTTCCAAAATATCAAATACTTTCATAAAAGCTCTCTTGACATTATTTAATCTCTATTTTAGCTTTATCTTTCAATTTTTGCACTTGAGATTGAAGATTTTTATTGAATTCTTCCTTTTTCACAATATCGGCAACTTCATTTTTAATCTCTTCAAATACATACTTGCTCTCTGCGCTTTTATCCGTAACATATATGATATGATAACCATACACTGTTTTTACCGGAGTTTTTGATACATCGCCTTTTTTCATTGCAAACGTCGCATCTAAAAACTCTTTTACAAGCGGCGTCTGTTTTGTTACAGCGCCCAAAGCGCCGCCTTTTGCTTTGGAAACGTTATCTTCGGAGTATTTTTGTACAGCCTCAGTAAATTTAGCAGGCAAATCTTTAACGCCGTTAAGCTCTTTGATAACTTTCTTTGCCGTTGCCTCGTCTTTTACCAAAATATGACTTACAGTCCAAGATTCCGGTTTTGGCGGGAATGTGTTGGCATTGTCATCATAATATTTTTTAATCTGCTCGTCAGTTATCTGCAGTTTATTAAACTCTCTCTCTATCCAAGTACTAATAGCAATATTGTCTTTGGCTTGCGAAAGCGCTTTTTGGTAGTCAGGATCTTTCTCTATACCGTTTTTGAGCGCATTTTTTGCCAAAAGCTTCCGCTCAATAACTTGATCAATTAACCGTTTTTTATCTGCGTCGTTCAAACTTTCATAATTTGACGCTTGACCTCTTGTCATCTGATAAAGCGCAATATTTACCTCTTCATCAGTTACCTCTTGACCATCGACGGTAGCTATAACCGCCGCATTAACATTAGCCGCAACAAAAAGTGCGAATATGCCTGTAATCAGCTTTTTCATACATTTTTCCTTTGTAATTTGTTTTTGCCATACGCAAAATTTAGATACGGATTATACTAATTTTTGCATTAATATAAGTTAATGACTTACTTTTTTTCTCTGCATTATGATAGAATTTCGCAATTTAAGTCTAAAACGGGAACGAAAAGCGGTGAAATTATCAACAAAAAAAGAGACGGCGCAGATAAAATCTATCCTTATAGAGCACTATAAAAATGCCAAAACAGAGCTCGTGTATAAAAACGTTTACGAACTTCTCGTATGCGTTATGCTTTCGGCACAATGCACCGACAAAAGAGTAAACATTATCACGCCGTCTCTTTTTGAAAATTACCCCGATATAAATGCTTTAGCAAATGCAAATTTAGAATCATTAAAGCTTCTCATACAAAGCTGTTCGTTTTTTAACAATAAAGCTGTAAATCTCATAAAAATGGCAAAGAGCGTAAAAGAGAATTTTGACGGCGAAATTCCTCTTGATGAAGAAAAATTAGTAAC
>JAIRNE010000070.1 GCA_031258205.1 Campylobacteraceae bacterium | reverse complement strand
CAGTAAACAGACTTAAAAACCAAAATTCTTCCATTTTGATACTTGGCACAAAAGCTACGATAAACAGTGGTCAATATGAAAAACTTTTGCGTCAAAACGGCTATAACAATCTCGTATCGTTAAGTCCGTCGCTTTTCGTTCCTATCGTTGAAGAGGGACTTTTTGAAGGCGAAGTGCTGCAAAGCGCGATGGAGCACTATTTTAAAGATATCAAGCAAGAACCGGACGCTATTATACTTGGCTGTACGCATTTCCCGCTGATATCCAAAGCTATCCGAAGCTATTTTCCAAGAAGCGCTCTTATTCATTCCGGTGATGCGATAGTGGAGTATTTAAGCGCAAAATGCAATATCAGCCGAAGTAAAAACAGAACCTCGCTGAAACTTTTAGCTTCCGATAATGTGAAAATACTTGAATCTACAGCCGACTTATGGTTCAAAGATTAACTCCATACATGCATTCTTTTTTTTAATCAAATAAGTAGTAAAATCCATTTTCATTCACATGCAGGAGTTTTTTTGTGTCGCAAGTTTTGGCTTTAAAATATAGACCTTCAAATTTTGACAAATTAATAGGACAAGACGCGATTATAACAACGCTCTCATCGGCGCTTTCACAAAACAGACTTTCTCATGCTTATCTCTTTTCTGGGCTTAGAGGAAGCGGAAAAACATCAACGGCAAGGATATTTGCCAAAGCTTTAGTGTGTGATGAGGGACCGACAAAAAACCCTTGCGAAGTGTGTCCGAATTGCATTATGGCAAATGAAAACAGACATATAGATATTGTAGAGATGGATGCCGCAAGTTCGCGCAAAATCGACGACGTAAGAGAGTTGATAGAAAAAACCAGATATAAACCTACAATTGCCAGATTTAAAGTATTTATCATTGACGAAGTTCACATGCTGACTAAAGAGGCATTTAATGCGCTGTTAAAAACGCTTGAAGAGCCGCCTGAATTTATAAAGTTTATTCTTGCCACAACAGACCCGATGAAGCTTCCGGCTACAATACTTTCGCGCACACAGCACTTTCGTTTTAAACAGATTTCGCGCGAAGATACCGTAAAACATTTGGAACATATCCTAAATCTTGAAGGCATAAAATATGACAAAGATGCGTTGGAAATTATAGCGCGTGCCGGCGGCGGTTCACTGCGCGACACTTTGACGCTGCTTGATCAGGCTATCATCTTTTCTAAAAGTTATTTGACGCCTTCGTCAGCAGCCTCCATGTTGGGGTTGCTTGACCCGGAACAGGTAAAAGAGATATTTAAATGCATTATGGACGGCGATAGAAAAAAAGCTCTTGAGTTTATAAAAGAGCTCAATCATTACGAATGTAGCGTTATTATAGATGAGATGATATCTTATTTGAAAGATAGATATTTTAACCAGGACGATTCAAAATTTACAACGCGTAGATGCGAGTGGTTTTTTAGAGCGTTAAGCGAAGCTAAAAATCTTTTGTATCTAAATCCGGAAAACGGCTTTGTGTTAGCGCTTCTGTTTTTCAAAATGATGGAAGTTTTAAATATTGACAAAATAGACGATTTGATAGCTTCTATAGAGAGCGAAAAGATAGAACCCGCGCCGCATAAAGTTGAGTCCGCTCCGACTTTACTTCAAACTCCTGTTGTAAGCCGTAAAGAAGCGGATAAATTTCAACATCTTGTGTCTAAACTTGCGGATAGAAATATAGAGCTTGGCGAGTGTTTTGAAAAAAATATAGAATTTGTAGATTTTAAAGACAATAAGCTTTATCTAAACTCTCATGCGATGAACGGCGACAGAAAGATTATCAGGGCAGGGTATGCCGTTATAAGACAGTTTACTTGGGATATTTTCGGCACAAATACAGAGCTTGTCGTACATCATGCAGGCAAAATCAAAGAGGAGCAGGAAAAAGCCGAAGAGGAAGCAAAAGAGGCTCAAAGAAAAGCCGAGACAGCAAAACAGCGCGATGCGCAAATGCAGGCTAAAGAGGAGCATGCGCAAGAGAAGCGGCAATTATTGGAAGATCCTTTTGTAAAGACCGCTTTTGAATTGTTTGGCGGCAAGCAAGAGTAACAAGTTTATTATGTTACAAAAAATTGATATAATTTTAAGACAATCTAAGTGAAGGGAAAAGATGACAAATAGAGAAAAACTTGAAGCGATGTTTAAACTCCAGCGCTCTTTAAATGATGAAACAAATGGGCTTGGCTGGGAAAATGGATATACAAAAACAGATAATATTATAAATTGGCGCAGATGTATATATATGGAGTGCGCCGAACTTGTGGATAGTTTTCAATGGAAACATTGGAAAGATTTGAAAAAGCCGGTAGATTGGGAAAATGTCCGCGTAGAGATAGTAGATATATGGCATTTTATCATGAGTCTTATTTTGGAGCGTTATAAATACGGCAATTTAGGCGATATAGATGCAATAGTTGCGAATATAGAAAATATGCACGGTTTTAAAGAGTTTTGCTCCGACCCTTTCAATATAAAGGCGGCAAATCCGTTTGAGATTATAAATGATATAGAAGTTATCATTCACAAAGCAACAACTAAAGAGTACATGCAGTTTGACCCAATGCTTGTGGAGTATTTTGCGCTCTCTCTTAAGTGCGGCATTAACCTCTCTTTGCTCTATCAGTATTATATAGCAAAAAATGTCCTTAACCGTTTCCGCCAAAATAACGGCTACAAAGACGGCTCTTACAAAAAAGTGTGGAACGGCAAAGAGGATAATACCGTTATGCTTGAGATACTAAAAAGCGGTTCGCAAGATATTGATGAGATATACAAAAAGCTTGAGGAGGCTTACAAAAAAGCGAAATGAATTATATAGAGATTTTTTCAAAAAGTATTAAGGATTTTTTCTCCAGAAAGTTTTTGACACTCTCTTTTGCTCCGCTTTTTGCCGCGCTTATCGTACTGTTTTGCCTTATGCTTTTAGGAGCTAATGAAGTTTTACATATCTTAAAAGCAGCGGCAATGAACGGCGAAATAGGCGCGGATTTTCCTGTTTTGGCAAAGATACTGAATTTTGCCGTTACTCACTATATTTTAACCGCTTTGATATATTTTTTCGGCGTATCTTTGGTTTTAGTATTTAGTATTATAATCGGCGTGCTTACGCTTGGTTTTTTAACGCCGATAGTAGTTAAAACGCTTCATAAAAAATACTACAGCCAATATGAATTGCATCCTGTCAATACGCCAAAAACGCTTGCGGTTACGCTGTTTATACTGTTAAAATTTCTGCTTTTATTGATTTTGACTATTCCCTTCATGTTCATACCGATTATAAATACTTTTGTTTTTGGCGCGGTACTTTTTTATCTTTTTTATAAACTTTTGGTTTTTGATGTGGCTTCAAATATTGTCGGTGAAAAAGAGATTAAAGAGCTTTTGGGGCGGCTTTGGCCAAAACCTTTAATTATCTGTTTTATATTCTATTTTTTGGCGTTAATACCGCTGATAGGACTGTTTTTACAGCTATTTTTTGCCATATATTTAACGCACTACTTTTTCGCAGTCTTAATTAAAAAATAAAGATAGTTATGTAATAATAATTATCCATTATAAGGAGAGGATATGAAAAAATATGAAACATACCGCTGTAATACATGCGGTAATGAGGTGGAAGTTCAGAATGTAGGCGGCGGAACACTTACATGCTGCGGCAAAGATATGGAGTGTATCACTGCAAATTTAACTGCGGTCAATCTTATGAAAGCATTTGCAGGCGAATCAATGGCGCGAAATAAATATGATTTGTTTGCCGAAACCGCGCAAAAAGAGGGTTTGCATCAAATAGCGGCACACTTTAGAGAAGCCGCGCTCAATGAGATGTGGCACGCGAGAGCGGAGTATAAAGAGTATAATAAACTAATACACGGTTTTGAGTTAGACACGACGGCTAAAAACTTGATTTATGGCGCGGAAGGCGAGAAATACGAGTACTCCACAATGTATCCGGAGTTTGAAGCAATAGCCAAAGAGGAGGGTTACAGCGCGATTGCAAGACTGTTTAGAGCGATTGCCAAAGTTGAAGCCGAACACGAAAGAGAGTATCTCGCTCAAAAAGAGAAACTTGAAAATAACGGTTTTTTTGAAGACGAAGAGGAGGAGTCTTGGGTTTGCGAAGTGTGCGGACATGTCCACAAAGGCAAAAAAGCTCCCGGAGCCTGTCCTCTTTGCGGCGCTCCAAAAGAGTACTTTAAGCGCGAATTTTTAGGCTAAAAAAGACCGCTTTCATATCTCGGATTATTTAAATCCCGCATTTTTTAATCCGAGATACATGAGTGGCTTTTTGCAAAAACAGTCCATGCAAGAAGATAAAATACAAGCTTTTTTATATAAAATATAAATTATCAATAACGCCATCAAAACTTTTTACTCCAAATTATTCAAAGTATTTTTGAGATATAATACGAAAATTTTTAATTAAAGGCTGTATGTGTTCATAACTCAAAAGATTGAACATTTTGACGCGCCGTTATATTTGGAGAGCGGGCGAATATTAGAATCTTACGATGTAGCATATGAAACATACGGCGAATTGAATGCCGACAAAAGCAATGTTATAGTAATTTTTCACGCGCTTACAGGCTCTCAGCATGCCGCAGGACGTTATGAGGGCGATAATAAAACAGGCTGGTGGGACCCGCTTATAGGCGATGGCAAAACGATAGATACGACAAAGTTTTTTGTTATCTGCTCCAATATTTTAGGCGGCTGTAACGGTACGACGGGTCCTATGTCTATTAATCCGTCCGCAAACGAACCGTACCGTTTAAAATTTCCCGTTATTACGATAAGCGATATGGTGCGCGTACAGCAAAATCTCTTTGCAAGACTTGGACTTAAAAACGCTTATGCCGTTATTGGCGGCAGTTTGGGCGCAATGCAGGCTCTTTGCTGTTCTATAGAGTATCCCGATTTTGCTAAACGCGTTATCTGTTTAGCCGGTACTTCCGCAACGTCTCCGTGGGCTATCTCATTCAATAAAATAGCTATGGACGGTATTTTAAACGACCCGCAATTTAAAAACGGTCAATATGATGAGGATGCCTTTAAAGATGAAGGACTTTTGGGATTGGCTCTTGGAAGAATGGCGGGACATATAAGTTTTCTCTCGCCGTACTCAATGCGCAGGAAATTTGATAGAAATTATGTAGATACGGACGGTCTTTACGAGCTTTTCGGACGTTTTCAAGCCGAGCGGTATTTGGAGTATAACGGTTATAGTTTCTCAAGACGGTTTGATCCTTTAAGTTATCTTTATATTATAAAAGCGATGAATATTTTTGACGCGGCGAGAAATTATGAGTCTTTGAAAGACTCTTTTAGCTATATAAAAGCAAAAGTTTATCTTATTGCATTTAAGGGCGACTTGCTGTTTTTGCCCGATGAGATGGAGCTCATGAGAGATACGCTTTATGAGCTTGGCAGAAAAGATATGACAGAGTTTGTTTGTGTTGAGAGCGATTACGGGCATGATGCATTTTTAGTAGAGTATGAAAAATTTGATTTTTATATAAAAAAGGCTTTGACGGAGGAGATTTGACAATGGCGAAAACAGAAAAATTTGAAGATAAGCTTGAAAAAGCAAAAATGCTTTTAAGCAAACTTAGCGAGCCGACATTGACTCTTGAAGATAGTATGGCTTACTACAAAGAGGGGATAAAAATCTTAAAAGAGGCATCGGCTTTATTGGAAAACGCTAAGCAGGAATTTGAAATTCTCTCAAAGGAGAAAAAATTATGAACGTTAGAATCGCAGCCGTTCAATTGCAGGCGCTTCCCATGAGTAATGCAAGATTGGATCATTACATAATACAATGCTGCAAAAGCGGCGCAAATCTCATAATATTGGGCGAATATGTATTGAATAATTTTTTCAAAGAGATTGAAAAAATTCCCGTCTCCATGATAAAAGAGCAGTCTGAACGCAGGCTTGCCGTTATTAAGGATTTTGCTAAAAAATATAACGTAACGATAGTCGCTCCGATTATTTTGTATAAAAACGGCAAACTCTATAAGGTTGTTATGCGCTCTACGCCCAATGTGTCGTTTTTTTACGAACAAAAGATTTTGATAAATTATAAATATTGGAATGAAGATAGATTTTTTGCCAATAATGCGAAAAATATGTCCATACCTATATTTATACATGAAGGTTTAAGGGTAGGTATCATAAGCGGTTTTGAGGCGCATTTTGACCTGTTTTGGGGTCAAGCGATGGAAAAGAGAGTAGATTTGGTTTTAATGCCGAGCGTGAGTACGTTTAAGTCAAATATCAGATGGAATGAGCTTTTAAAAACAAGAGCGTTTTTAAACAGCGTCTATATTTTACGAGTAAACAGAATAGGAAGTTTTAAAGACAAAACGCATTCATGGTATTTTTACGGAGATACCGCGCTTTATTCTCCCGATGGTATTTTAGAAGATTCTCTTGGCGATAAAGAGGGAGTGCTTATAGGCGAAATAGATGCGTATAAAGTTGCGGAAGCGAGAAAAATATGCGGCTTTAGAGGTCAGCTTATAAGAAAAAAGTTTTTATAAAAGAAGAGTAATTTTACGTCTGCAAAAGAGCGCGGAAATACCGCACTCTATAAATTTACGTCCATTGAAATAACGGGATAATTTTTATTGAATACAGGGTCGCTGAAGTTGATGAGTTTTAGTATCCTCTCGCTCACAAGTCTGTAAGTTATAGTTATTTTAGCGTTTGTCGCACCCGGAAATTTTGGAACATTTAATTTTCTGCTCTCATGAGGCGCTAATCTATTGTCGCTTTTAATGGAAGCCGCAAGATACGGTACCATCTCTTTGCCTTTTTTATCCGCATATACAATCTCAAGCGTATATATTTGCGTATCCATAACATTCGCGCCGTTTTTAAATTCTATTTTAACGTCTATGCTTCTGCCGCCAAATCCCGTAGGAGCTTTGTGCGGAGTAAGATTTGTAAGTTCAAGTATTAAATTATTGCCTTCCGATTTTGCATCAAGAGATAATGTATCTTTCAAAATCTCGCTGTTTCTGGCGCCTTCAAACAGGTGCGAACGAATCTCTCTCTCTTTTGCGGTAATGCCCGGTTTTTTTATTTCCGGAGTTATAATGCCTTTCCTTTTTGTACTCATGTGGCAATCGGCGCATCTTTGACTTGTATCGGCGCTTCCCAAAAACTCTTTACCTGTTGCGTATAATTCTACTTTAGAGTCCGTTTCGCCGCCGAAGTGACAAGCCATGCAAAGCTTATCGGGATTGGTAAAATGCTCTTTTTGTATGGATTTGTGAATGCCCGCTCTTCCGTCATCTTCAAAAGGTCCGTAAACTATGTCATTTGGACCCCACTCAACGGCTTTAAAACCTCTCATCTCCATATTCATGCTCTCATTTACCTTTTCAACATTGTGGCAAATATTGCAGCTGATGCCGTCTTTTATATTTTCAGCGCCGACAGAGGCTTCTATGCGTTTTGTCTGTTCTGTTTCTACATTTAAAACTTTTGCCAGCGTAAAAGAGTCTTTACTGCTGATCTCTTTAATAGTCATTTTTGGGTTATGGCATTGTGCACAGCCTACAAGTACGCTCTCTTCGGGTTGATATGTAACGCGGCTGATGTAATTTATCATAGCTTTATATATAGGATTGCTGTCGACATGCGAGCGTGAGTGCCAAGTAGTAGCCCAGTCTTTAGCTTGATCCTTATGACAGCTGAAACATACATAAGAATTTGTAGACGCTCCGCTTAATTGCGCGTAAGCGAAAGAGACTAAGCATATCGTCAATCCTAAAAAACAGAGTAATTTTGTTTTCATAAAATAGATCCTAAAAAATATCAATCAAACGATTTTATCACAAATTGATTTAATTATCCTTTGATTGTTACAAAAATATCCAGAATTCTATCATAAATAACTAAAAATAGCTCCTCGCGGATATTATGAAAGTTTTATGATATTGCGTTCGCCGCTCTTTTAAGCCGTTATTTGATAAAATTATCCAATTTATTTTTGAGGAATATGATGTATTTTCAGCCATATCCGTTTGAGAAATTAAACGCTCTTTTAGGTTCTGTCACTCCAGATAAAAGATTAAAACCGCTTGCTTTGACGATAGGCGAACCGCAGTTTAAAACCCCTGATTTTATAGTAGAGACTTTTAAAAACAGCGCTCGTCTTTTAAATAAATATCCCAAAATTGCGGGCGAACAGATATTGCGCGATGCACAGATGGATTTTGTGCGCAGGCGATTTGGCGTCTCTTTGTGTTCAAATGAACTTGTAACGACTATGGGTACCAGGGAAGCGTTATTTAATTTGCCGCAATTTTTGCTTTTTAACAAATCAAATCCGCTGATGATTTACCCCAATCCTTTTTATCAGATTTATGAAGGCGCGGCGATAGCTTCAAGGGCGCGCAGCGCTTATTTGGAACTGAATAAAGAGAACGATTTTAAGCCTCGCATTGACGAGAAACTTTTAAGCGGATGCGATTTGGTAATATTAAACTCCCCGTCAAATCCAACCGCTTCGGTTATGAGTTTGGAAGAGTTGAAAGAGTGGGCGGCGTTGGCGCTGAAATATAATTTTATATTGATAAACGACGAGTGTTACAGCGAGATTTATTGCGATAAGCCGCCGCATTCGCTTTTGGAGGCAAGCATAGCGATAGGAAATAAGAACTTTAAAAATATTTTAATATTAAACTCTATCTCAAAACGTTCCTGCGCGCCCTCTTTGCGTTCGGGTTTTGCGGCAGGAGACGGCTCTTTATTGGAAGGGTACGCCAAATACAGAACATACGCAGGCTGTGCGGCAGGCGTTCCTATGCAGCTTGCTGCGGCAGAAGCATGGAATAATGAGCGTCATGTAGAAAAAACGAGACAGAAGTATATTAAAAATTTTGAAACGGCAAAAGAGATTTTGGGCGTGGATAAAAGTGAAGCTACATTTTATATTTGGCTTAAAGTTGATAATGATGAAGAGTTTGCAAAAGAGCTTTATGAAAAGAAAAACGTTAAAGTTTTACCCGGAAGTTACCTTGGACGCGAAGGTGCGGGCAGCGGGTATGTGCGAATGGCGCTTGTTTTGGAAGAGGAAGATTTAAAAGAGGCTCTGCAAAGAGTAGCAGATTTTATAAAAGGCAGATAATTGAAAAAAATACACTTTATAGGTATTGGCGGTATTGGTATTTCGGCGTTGGCGAGATTTTTAAAACAGCAGGGATATGAGATAACGGGCTCTGATATTAAAGCTTCAAAAATAACAAAAGAGCTTGAGGAGGAGGGGGTTAAAGTAACTATTCCTCATGACGAAAACGCCATCATAGACCAGGATTTTGTGGTTTATTCGGCGGCGATAAAAGAGTCAAACGTAGAACTTATAAAAGCTAAAAACGAAGGCAAAGCTATCTTCTCACGAAAAGACGCTTTGCTTTTTATCTTAAAAGAAAAGCGCGTATTTTCGGTGTGCGGAGCACATGGCAAAAGCACTACGAGCGCAATGCTGGCATCTTTAATAAAGGGTTCAATGATAATAGGCGCTATCAGCAAACAGTTTAATTCAAATATGCTTTTACATGAGGGCAGCAACATTGTATTTGAAGCTGACGAAAGCGATGAGAGCTTTTTAAATTCAAATCCGTACATAGCCGTCGTAACTAACGCAGAACCTGAGCACATGGAACATTACGGACATGATTTAAATCGTTTTTACGGCGCGTATACAAATTTTCTTTTAGGCGCAAAGATAAGGGTTATAAATGCCGAAGATGATTTTTTGAGCACTTTGACAAAGCTTGAAGCGATAAGGCTATATCCCAGTCATGATATAAAAGATTTGCGTTATATTGTAAAAAATGGCGAACCTTATACTGTTTTTACGCTTAAAGATTTGGGTTTGTTTGAAGTGTACGGTATCGGCTGTCACATTGCTCTTGACGCTTCTTTGGCAATTTTAGCCGCATTGAATGATTTACCGCTTGAGATAATAAGAGAAAAATTAAAAGAGTTTAAAGGTATCAAAAAACGCTTCGACATCATAAAAAACTCAAAAGATTTTATCATTATAGACGATTACGCGCATCATCCTACAGAGATAAAAGCGACTCTAAAATCTACGGATATTTATGCCCAAATAGCAGGTTATGACAAGATAACGGCGATATGGCAGCCGCATAAATATTCGCGCGTCATAGATAACTTAGAGGCTTTTACGCACTGCTTTGAAGGCGTTGCAGAGTTGATAATTTTGCCTGTTTATGCGGCGGGAGAGGCAAAAAAGGATATAGATTTTGAAAAAAAGTTTAATTCATATAACCCGATATTTGCCGATAAGGTTGAGAGAGAAGAGAATGCCGTTTTGATTTTAAAAGACGGCAATGTTATAAAAAAGATAGATAAGGGGCTTGTCATCGGCTTTGGCGCGGGCGATATTACATATCAGTTAAGAGGAGCTTTTTAATGGCTGTTTTAATACGTATAATTTTAGCGTCTATTTTATTGTCTATACTTTTGTTTACCTTATACTTAAAAAACGGCAGATTTACGCTTGCTAAGCGTATTACTATCGGCATATTAATACTGCTGCTTATTGGTACGGTTGCATTTTATGAGATAAGCTATGCAAAACGAAGCGGGCAAAATAGAGAGATTTTAGATGCTTTTAACCAAAATAAAACTCTCATTTGCGAAGGACATGAAGTAACGTCGGCTGACTTTACCTTTGTCGGCGGTACAAAAGTCTTTATGCGAAAAGATATAGCTCAAGGCGTTATCCCTATAGAGGATTGCGAGGTTAGATAGTGGATAAACTCATCTCTTCTCTTGATTTGGATGATTATATCGCGCGCTATAAAAATTATCTTGCACGCGAAAAACCGCTGTTCATGGAAGGCGACAGCGGGCTGCATTTTCGTTTTATAAACGAACTTTGCCGTTACGAACTTATACCGCCGTCCAAGGCGCCAAATCTTGATACCGGACTTATGCATCTTTCAAAACGCGGCATATTGCACATAGATGAGATTTGGGAATTTATCAAAATAGTGCGCTACTTTTTATATCTCAAATCAAAAAAATTTGAAGGTTTTTTAGCGGAGTGGATTTTAGGCATAAATATACCGCGCTCTATTTTTGATATACATAATTGGTTTGATGATAAAGGCGGCTTAAAAGAGGAGATAGACCCAAGATTTGGCGCGATAAATTCTGCTCTTAAAATTGTCAAAGAGAAAATAAACGGAGTTTTAAAATCGCTCGTTTCATCTTCAAAACTGCAAGAGTTTTTAGTAGATACGCAGATACATTTTATAAATTCCAAAGAGGCTTTATTGTTACGCGGCGGGTATATGCATGTCATTAAAGGAGCGGTTGCGGGACGCAGCGCCGGCGGATACTTTTATGTTGTGCCAAGCGCGCTTGAGGCTTTCCAAAAACAAGAGGCGGAAATCATAAGCCAAAAAGAAGCTCTTATATACGAATACGCTAAAAAAATCAGCGCGGAGTTTGAGAAAAACAGGCTTTTTTTGAAATTTATAAATAGAGAATTTGACCGTTTTGACAACTACTTGGCGCGCGTTATGTTTGCCAAAGCAAACGATATGGAGTTTATCCTGCCAAGCAGAAACAAAGAGATGATTTTAAAAGAGTTTGCGCATCCTGCATTGAAAGAGCCAAAAAGAGTAAGCGTTGAATTTAAAAAAAGCATTTTACTTGTAACAGGCGTAAATGCGGGCGGTAAAACAATGCTTTTGAAGTCCGTGCTAAGCGCGGCATTTTTAGCAAAATATCTATTGCCGATGAAGATAAATGCGGCTGGTTCGCATATCGGAAGTTTCAAACATATAAGAGCCGTGATAGAAGATACGCAAAATGTCAAAAACGATATATCCACGTTTGCGGGGCGCATGATAGAGTTTAACAGGCTTTTTACGCTAAATTCGGTTTTGGTAGGCGTTGATGAGATAGAGCTTGGCACAGACGCCGATGAAGCGGCAAATCTCTTTTGCGCTATTTTGGAATTTTTAATTAAAAAAGATATAAAAATCGTCATCACTACCCATCATAAACGGCTTGCCTCAATGCTTGCGGCGAATGAGCAAGTAGAACTTTTAGCGGCTTTATATGATGAAAAGGCGCAGCGTCCGACATATAATTTTTTAGCCGGAACTATCGGCAAAAGTTATGCGTTTGAGACGGCTTTGAGGTACGGCATAGCGCAAAATATAGTGGAAAATGCGCGTATTTTGTACGGCAAAGATAAAGAGAAGCTTAATGATTTGATACAAAAAAATATAGATTTGGAGTTAAAAACAAGAGAAAAACTAAAAGAGATAGAGACAAAAACGCACAAAATAGAAAAACTTTCTAACTCATTGGAAGAGCAAAAGGAGATTCAAACAAGAGAGTTTGAGGCATTGAAGTTTAAATTTGAGCGCGAGTATCAAGAAGCGGTAAATCTTGCCAAATCTGCCGCGCGCCAGAATGAAAGCAAAGAGATACATAAACTTTTAAACAAAGCCGATAAAGCCAAAAAAAATATCACGCCGCCAAAACCCATCGTCCATAAAGAGTTAAAAGCTGGCGACAAAGTCAAATACGGTACGTTAAAAGGTGTCGTTACGGCTGTCAAAAAAGATGAAGCGAGCGTGGATATAGACGGCATTACAATGCGGCTTTTGAAGAGTTCTTTAAAAAAATTATCTGTTATTGAGCCGAAAAAAGCTCCGAAAACAAGCATATCCGTTTCGCGTCCGCAGTCAGCGAGCGTTACGCTTGATTTGCATGCTTTGCGCGCAGACGAAGCTATAGAAAAGTGCGATAAGTTTTTATCTGACGCGCTGTTGGCTGGGTTTGACGAAGTTCGTATATATCACGGCGTAGGGACTGGAAAGTTAGCGTTTGCCGTGAGAAATTTTTTAAAAACGCATCCAAGCGTTAAAGAGTTTTTTGACGCGCCGGTTAATCAAGGCGGAGCGGGAGCCGTAACCGTAAGGCTTTGAACGCATAAATATTTTTGCTGATGTAAGCGTAGAGCATGACAGGTTCGGCGTTTTATCAATTGACAAGACGTAAATTGCGGTGCGCATAATGAGTATTTTTATATCGGATAAATAAAATCTGTACATGTGGGCTATGTTAAATTGATGAATATTCCAAAAACGCATTTGCTTTTGAAAATTATGTTATGAGCCTGATATTTTACATTAGGTTGGCGCAATGACAGTTGCATATAAGCTTTTTGACTGATACATGTAAACTTACCGTTTCAGCTGTGGAGATGATAAAAAGTAATATAATTTAACAAATAAATTTGAATAGTTTTGAAGTTTTGATTTTATTTATAAGGAGTACAAAATGTCAAGAGTTTTAGTGCCGTTGGCAGATGGGTTTGAGGAGATAGAGGCGGTAACTATTATAGACGTTTTGCGAAGAGGCGGAGTTGAAGTTGTAACTGCCGCGCTTGCAAGGCAAAGCGTAAAAGGCGCGAATAATATCGTCGTTACGGCAGATACGCTTTTGGAAGAGGCAGATGAAAGCGATTTTGATATGATAGTACTGCCCGGAGGCAACGAGGGACATAAAAATCTCGCCACGTGTACAAGATTGTTGGAAATGCTCCAAGCGCACGAAAAGACAGGTAAAACGCTTGCCGCGATATGCGCCGCGCCGTATGTTTTAAAAACGGCAGGAGTTTTAAAAGGCGAATATACTTGTTATCCGTCAATGGAGTATGCAATTGGAACCAAAGGGTACACAGTAGATAAAAAAACCGTTATAAACGGTGAAAATATTATCACTTCGCAAGGACCTGCTACGGCTATTGATTTTGCGCTGGCTGTATTGGAAAAATTAGAGGGTAAAATCAAAGCGGCGTCTATCCGACAAGCAATTTTGGCTTAACGCCGCACTGTTGTAACGGCGAAAGTTTGGATTTATACCAAATAAAACCTTTTCATGTATAAGCTGTCGGTGCAAATCAAGAGTTGACAAAAGCCGATAGATTATGGATAGAAGCTACTTATTTGAGCGTTAAAAAATTTTTGAGTATCGTATCGCCCTCAGGCGTGAGGATTGACTCCGGATGAAACTGTACGCCGTACACATCAAAATCGTTATGTTTTACCGCCATAATTTCACCGTTTTTAGTCGCCGCTATAACTTTTAAATGAAACGGCACTTTTGAAGCGTCTGCTGCCAAAGAGTGGTATCTGGCTACTAAAATTTGATTTGGCAGGGATTTGAAAAGCGGGCTTTTTGTATCTATAACCGCCAAAGATTGCTTGCCGTGCATAAGAGTTTTGGCGTAAATAACATCTAAGCCAAACGCTTCGCAGATAGCCTGATGCCCAAGACAAACGCCGAGTATCGGTACTTTTGATGCAAAGCGTTTGACTGCTTCTATGCATACTCCCGCATCTTCCGGACGACCTGGTCCTGGCGAGAGTATGATAGACGAAGGATTAAGAGCTTCTATCTCATCTACCGTCAATTCGTCATTGCGTATGATTTTAATATCCGGATTTACAGAACCTATAAGCTGGTAGAGGTTGTAAGAAAAACTGTCGTAATTATCTATCAAAAGTATCATTTTGTCTCTCTTGATGCGGATTTGAGCGCGTTTATGACCGCATACGCTTTATTATTGCATTCCATATATTCGTTTCTGGGAATACTATCAGCCACTATGCCAGCGCCTGAGCGCACATAAACTTTACCGTCTTTTTTAAAAGCTATGCGTATCGCAATACATGTATCCATATCGCCCGTAAAGCTTATATAGCCTATCGCGCCGCCGTAAATTCCGCGTTTGCTTCCTTCAAGCTCATGTATGATTTCGCAGGCTCTTATCTTTGGCGCGCCAGAGAGCGTACCGGCGGGCAAGACTGCGCTTATCGCATCAAGCGCGTTTTTATCTTCCATTATTTCGCCGTCCACAACCGAGCCTATATGCATGACATGCGAAAAACGTATGATTGAGAGATATTTCTGCACTTTTACGCTGCCAAATTTGCTTATCTTGCCTATATCGTTACGCCCCAAATCCACAAGCATATTGTGCTCCGCTAACTCTTTGGGGTCGCACAAAAGCTCTTTTTCCAAAGATTTGTCCTCTTTTTCGCTTCTGCCGCGCACTCTTGTGCCGGCTAACGGAAATGTAGAAACTTTCGTACCGCTTAGTTTAACAAGCGTTTCCGGAGACGCACCTGCGATTTCAACCATATCGCTGCTAAAATAGAACATGTACGGGGACGGATTTGTTTTGCGCAGGATTTCATATGTACCGAACAAACTTCCTTCGGCTTCGGCATCAAGACGGTTAGAGAGGACTACTTGAAAAACGTCTCCTTCCTTGATGTAATGCTTAGCTTTTTCCGCCATCATGCAATATCTCTTTTCGTTGAACAATGGACGAAACGGCAAGGTTAATTTGAGTTTTGCAATCTCGGCTTTCTCTCCTTTAGTAATGAGACTATTCATCTTTTCAAGCTCATTCAAAGCTTTGTCATAATTTTTTTTAAAGTCGTCAGTTGTGATATTTATTATCAAAAAAATCTTTTTTTCAAAATTATCAAAAGCTATTACCTTGTCAAAAAGCATCAAATCTACGTCTTTAAAATTTTCAATATCTTCGCCGTCCAACTTCAAACTCTTTTCGGTGTATTTAATAAAGTCATAAGAAAAATAACCCACAAGTCCGCCGCTAAACGGAGGCAAAGTTTCAAATTTGGGCGAACTGTTTTCATTGATGATTTTAAGTATATACTCTTTTGGGCAGACATTTTTGAAAGTATCTATAGTTTTTTCGTTTTTAATAGCTAAAACGCCGTCTTTGCATGAGATTTCAAGTTTTGGATTGTAGCCTAAAAATGTATATCGTCCCGTATTTTTTTCATCTTCCAAACTCTCCAAGATGAAAACATGGCGCGATACGTTTTTCAAAACTTTAAAAGTTTCCGTAGGAGATAACTCGTTTTGCGGTATCGCTTTGTAAACAGGCAAAGATTTGTATTCATGCGAAAGCTTTTTCAGTGCATCAAAGTTTTGCAAATCAATCCTTTATGATGTTTTGGTTCGTATTATATATCCTAAACGCTGTTTTTGTCAATCTAAAAAGTATAAAAAATAGACACATCAACTCTTTTGCTGCGGTAAAATTATCAGAAAAGGTATTCATGTAGAAGAGTTTATGCGGTTTTGCGAAAAAATATAAAACAGCCGATATCGTCAGGCAGATAAAGTATTTTGCAGTTTTTGACGGATTTTGGCTTGATTTTGATACAAAAAACCGGAGGCTGTCAAGAATTTATCATACTAAATGCCGATATTTTTGCGCCGTTTTCTTTAGCAAAGAGCCTTTAAACATGCAAAGCTGTTTGATTTGGAAAAGTTCCGAAAATTTATATCCGAACCCTCACGTTATCCATTTTTCCCAATTCATCTATAAACGCTTCATTTACGCCCGAATTTAGCGGGATATCAACGCTTAAATCCCGTGAAATAATCTTCAGCACGGCTTTGCGTTCCCCTGCATGTTCATTTAAAAGTGCGCGGATTTTCTCTAAAATAGTCGTATCCGACGAAATTTCTACTATAATTTCTACATTTTTCAAAGGTTCTCCCAATACGATATTGGCTACGCAAGAACCGCCGTTATCATCCGAAAACGTCCTCTCTTCTTCCGCCGCTTCCTCTTTATTTACCTTAACAATATCAACTTTTTGTTTTTTTGCCTCTTCCAAACCAAGTACTTTTAAAACTCTAAAAGAGTTTGTCCCCTCATCTTTTGTAAGCTGCGCAAAAACGGCGATAGGCTCGTTTAGATTTAACTCTTCAACGCTTTTCATAACGCTCTCAAATACGGTAAATTCCAATGTGCCGCCTTTATCAAGCAGCGTAAGAATGTTAAATTTGTTGCCTTTTTTGCTTATCTTGGTTTTTATCTCTTCCGCTTTGCCGACAAACAGCAGTTTTGACCCGTTTTCTATATCGTTTAATTCGCTGGAGAGCGTGTATTTTATCTTTTTTAACTGCTCTTTGTACTCGTCTAACGGATGTCCCGAGATATAAAGTCCTGTAGTTTCGCGCTCAAACTCCAATATCTTTCTTGGTTCGTATTCGTCCAAATTTTTTAAATCTATCTTGACGCTAAGCAGCTCTTCGCTGTTGCCGAAAAGTGAATTCACCGCAGAGCGTTTTACTTCGGAGTTATTTTGGCTGGCTTGTATGATAGCGTCTATCTGTTCCAAAAGCGCTTTGCGCGAAAAGCCAAACTGGTCAAATGCGCCCGCTTTTATGAGGCTTTCTATGACTTTTTTATTGACTTTTTGTCCGTCTATGCGCGCGATAAAGTCGTTTAAACTGTCAAAATTTTTCTCGTTTCTTGCTTCAAGTATGGATTTGACTGCCGCCACACCCACGCCTTTTATCGCGCCAAGTCCAAAAAGAATAGCTTTTTCGCCCTCTTGCGTAATAACGGGCGTAAACTCTACTTCGCTTTTGGCAATATTCGGCGGCAGCAGTTTCATGCCAAGCCGCTCAAGTTCGTCTATGTATTGAACGATTTTGTTAGTATTGCCCTGCTCGCTTGTGAGGATAGCCGCCATAAACTCTTGAGGATAGTGCGCTTTTAGCCATGCGGTTTGGAACGTCAGCATAGCGTATCCTGCCGAGTGAGATTTGTTAAAGCCGTATCCGGCAAATTTGACTATCAAGTCAAACAACTCTTCGGATTTGCGCTTGTCAAAACCTTTTTTTTGTGCACCCTCAACAAATTCGCTTTTGAGTCTGTCCATCTCCTCTTTTATCTTTTTACCCATAGCCCGCCGAACCAAATCGGCTCCGCCAAGCGAAAAACCGCCGATTGCCTGCACTATCTGCATAACCTGTTCTTGATATACAATAACGCCGTATGTAGGTTTTAATATCGGCTCAAGCTCGCTAAACAGATACGTTATCCGTGCGCGTCCATGTTTTCGCTCTATAAAATCGTCAAGCATTCCGGACTCCATGGGTCCTGGACGATACAATGCCACAACCGCGATAATATCCTCAAAATTTGTAGGCTGAAGTTTTGCGTTTAACTGCTGCATACCGTCTGACTCTATCTGAAACAATCCTATCGTATGTCCGCTTTTAATGATATCATATACGGCTTTATCGTTCATATCTATAGTTGACCAATCTATCTTTACGCCGTGTCTTCTTTCTGTAAGTTCCATAGCGTCGCTTATAACGGTAAGCGTATTTAAGCCCAAAAAGTCAAATTTTATCAAATCCACATCTTCCAAAAATTTCAGCGAATACTGCGTAATGATATTATTTTTATCGGAAGGCTTATAAAGCGGCGTTTTTTTCCAAAGCTCTTCGTTGCTTATGACAACGCCTGCGGCATGCATACCGGCATTCCTGTTAAGCCCTTCCAATAAAAGCGCGAAATCCCACACTCTTTTTGCGTTTGCGTTAGTCTCTATCAATTCGCGAAGTTTCGGCTCTTTTTGGTAAGCTCCGGGTTTGTATCCGTCTTCGCCCTCTTTGCCTTTGCCGTTTAGCGTTATCTCAAGCTCCGATGGTATCAGCTTTGCCATAGCATCCGCTTCGGAGTAAGGCATTCCAAGCACTCTTGCCGTATCTCTTATAACGCCGCGCGCTAAGAGTTTACCAAAGGTGATAACTTGAGCGACATTGTATCTGCCGTATTTTTGTACGACATATTGAAAAATCTCCTCGCGGCGTCTTTGGCAAAAATCTATATCAATATCAGGCATACTGATACGCGCGGGGTTCAAAAAACGCTCAAAAAGTAAATTGTACGGCATTGGGTCTATATCGGTGATTTTCAAAGAGTAAACGACTAAACTGCCGGCTGCCGAACCGCGTCCGGGACCCACCGGAATGCCTCTTTTTTTCGCTTCGCGGATAAAATCCCAAACGATTAACATGTAGCCCGGAAATTTCATCTCTTTGATAATCTCTATCTCGCGCTCTAATCTCTCTTTATATTCTACATGCTTTTCATTCGGTATATATTTTAGACGCTCCTCAAGTCCGTCGCGGCATACCTTTGCAAATAACACTTTATCGTTTTCAAGCGAATTTTTTTCTTCGGGTTCTGGCAGCGTAATATCATACTCTTTTGAATACTCTACGGTAAAGAGGAAATTAGGCGGCGTGGGATTGCCGAGGTTTAATACCAAATCGCATTTGTCAACAATCTCTTGCGTATTGATAACGGCTTCGGGTATATCAAGAAACAATCTTTGCATCTCTTCGGGCGTTTTGACATAAAACTCTTTTACGGAGTGGCGCAGTCTGTTTTTATCGTCAAACTGCTTATTCATCGCAATACACATAAAAGCCTCATGAGCTTCGGCGTACTCTTTATACGGATAGTGCGTATCGTTTGTGGCAATGATTTTGATGCCCGTCTCTTTTGAGAGCCTGATAATCTGCTCGTCTATACTAAGCTGATCGCCGATACCGTGACGCATAAGTTCAAGATAAAAGTCGCCGCCGAATATATCTTTATACTCAAGCGCGACCTCTTTTGCTCTTTCGTATCCGCCGGCGCCAAATTGAATATTGCGCTCTTTGGCATTCAAATGCCAGCTTACTTCGCCCTGCAAACACGCCGAAGAGCAGACAAGCCCTTCGCTGTGTTCTCTAAGAAGCCTTTTATTGATACGCGGAAAATAGTAAAAACCCTCTATGTAACTCATGGAACTTAAATACATCAAGTTTTTATAACCTGTCTCATTTTTGGCAAAAAGACATAAGTGAAAACGCTGTTTACTGCTTTTATCTCCCAAATCGTCATTATTATGTATGTACGCCTCAATGCCGACAATAGGTTTTAACCCCTCTTTTTTCATTGCAGAGTAAAAATCAATCGCGCCGAACATATTTCCATGGTCTGTAATAGCGGCGGCTTTCGCGCCTTGCCCTTTGAGCCGTTTTACAAGCTCTTTTATTTTATTTGCGCCATCAAGCAGTGAATATTCCGTGTGTAAATGCAGGTGTGTGAAACTCATTATAAACTCTAATGCTTATTTTTTATGGAGGTATTGTACTATGTTGGCGCTTAAGAAATTTTACGGATTGATTTTACGGCAGATTGGCAGTTTTACACAGCAGCTAAAATTTTTTTGCGCCTTTCAAATGCCTACGGTAGAAATTTACCGCTTATAGTTTTTATCGCAAAAGCGTTGCGCTGCCTTTTACATGAAATATAGACTACCGCCGCTTACATCTCCCTTAATCCGTCATTGCGAGGAGCGAAGCGTTGATATCGGCTCTGCTTGTCGTCATCTCTTTTAACCCTCCCTCCGTCATTGCGAGGAAGGAGCGACGAAGCAATCCATAAAAACATTGCAGAAAACAAAAAACATCGCCAAACGGTTTTGTTTATTTTCGTATTGCCGCAATGACGAAAATGAAATATAGACTATCGCTTCATTTTTCTGAAAAAGTAAATAAAAATTATTTTGTGCATTTTTCTTAAAATATTAAAAATTTTTACTAAAAACAGCTGTTTAATATTGACAAAAAATTAAGATTGACATAAAATAGTATTTTACTTTTAATAAGGAGTGATTATGGCTGGTTGTAGTTGTGACGCTGGCGGCAAAAGCGCGGCGGAAAAGATTGCGGGACTATTTATATGCGCTAAAACGCATCAATGTTTTGTTACGCATATTGTTGAAAAAGCGTTGCCGATACTGTTTTGGCTTGGAATTCTCGGAAGTTTTGTAGTAGCTTTCAATGTGGCTGATATTCTTTCACATTTTATCGGCGTTTTTAGCGCAATACTAACTTTCTTTGTGGTTTTGATAATAGCCGTCATCTTAACGTTTCTTACTTTTTATACAATTTATCTTTTAAAAGCAATAAAAGATAATTTGAAAAGTGATGAAACCGAATGCGGCTGCAATTATGATGGTAATACAGAGCCAAAAAAAGAGGTTGTAAAATCTAAAGCTGTAGATAAGACGGCGCCGAAAAAACGCGGCAGAAAACCTTCCGTAAAACCAACGGTTTAAAAAGTTTCCGCCCCGTATTGCTAAAGCGGGGCGTTCTAATTTCAGACTATCTAAAAACAACGAGGCGATGATATTTTTAGCTGTTTATCCTTGAAAGCAAAATTTTTTTATCAATTTTATCGTCTCCAAATCTTTCGCTCCATCTCTTTTTTTCAATTTTTCCATAAGTAAAATAGCCTGCTCTTTATTTAGATTTTGCCCCGCTTTTATTTTAAGGCTTGAAGAGGCGATTTTTAATTTAAAAACGGCAGTTTTATCAAGCATTTTATCGTACATGTAAGCATCCAACGGCTCATATCCGCCCTCGTTTTGATATTTTTTCATTATAAGTTTCAGCGCGGCGGCTTTTTGTTTTTTATTTTTTATGATAAACAATTCGCCCTCTAAAAAAGCCGAAGCAAAATACTGTGTGCCGCCGCATGCCATAGCGCCAAAAAAATATGACGGAACAAAAGCGTACTCTTTTACGACGCTAAAAGAGGCAAGATGATTTTTCAGTGCAAGAGAATATTTTCGTCCCTCTAATGCGCCGTGAAAATAGATATATCCGCTCCTAAAAGCAAAATTTACGCTCACCATGTAAGCAAACGGCTTATCATTTAGGCAAAGCGTACCGAAAGCGGCTTCATTTAGCAATTTTTTAAGTTCTGCCCTGTCGCTTATATCAAATTCGCCCCTTCTCATTTTGTCTCCATTGATTTAGTGTATAAACTTTATACCTAAAAAACTTTATATAAAATAAAAAACAGTCTTCATATGCTACAATCTCTCACTAAAAATAAAAGGAGAGCCTTTGCGTCACCTTATAGATACTGCCGACTTTTCCACCATAGAGATTGACCGGCTTATCAAGCGTGCGGATGAATTTTTAGAAAACCCGCCGAATGATATTTTGAAAAACAGAAAAATCATCACAATATTTTTTGAAAACTCCACAAGGACAAGAAGCAGTTTTGAAATCGCGGCAAAAAATTTAGGCTGCAACGTGATAAGTCTTGACGTTTCAAAAAGCTCGTCAAGTAAAGGCGAAACGCTGTTTGATACCGCTGCAAATCTTGACGCCATGGGACCTGACGCGATAGTCGTGCGCCACAAAAACGCCGGCGTGCCAAATATCCTCTCGCGTTATGTCCACTGCCCTATAGTAAACGGCGGGGACGGCTCTCATGCTCACCCAACGCAGGCGCTTTTAGACTTGTTTACGCTGAAAAAACATTTCGGCGACGTCAGAGGAAAAACCATCGCTATCATAGGAGATATAAAAAATTCCCGCGTTGCAAACAGTAATATAGAGCTTTTGGGACGTTTTGGAATGAAAATAATCTTATCCGCGCCACCTCATTTTATGCCCGATATTGATATGCCAAAATATACAAATCTAAAAGAGGCAATAGACAAAGCCGACGCCGTCATGAGCCTTAGAACTCAAACGGAACGGCACACAAATCAGATATACGCTTCTTTGAAAGATTATGCGAACGGTTTTTGCATCACTAAAGAGCTTTTAAAAAAGCGCGATGTTATCATACTGCATCCCGGACCTGTGCATAGAAATGTGGATATAGATGACGAGATGATGAGAGACGGAAGGTGTAAAGTGTTGGAACAGGTAAAAAACGGCGTAGCGATACGAATGGCTGTTTTGGAAAAACTCATTAAAGGCGCGGTATGAACAGCGCCGCTTGGGATTTGACGCCTCTTTTTGAAAACGAAGACGCGTTAGATAGATCGCTGAAAACAGCTTCATTAAATGCCGTTTCTTTTGAGAAAAGGTATAAAAATAGATTAAAAACGCTCTCTTTGAATGAATTTAACGAGTGCATAAAAGAGTATGAGAGTATCTCTCAAAGTTTAGCGCGCGCGATGACTTACGCCCATTTGAAATTTGCGCAAAACAGCGACAAGGGTTCATTTTTGGCAAAAATCACAGATATTTCCAAAGATGCGGAAAAATATCTGCTGTTTTTTGAACTTGAATTTAACCGCTTAGATAAAAAAACGCAGGATAGTTTCATAAAAAACGCCGCATCATACGACTTTTATCTAAAATCCTTAAAAGAAGAAAAACCGCATCAATTAAGACTTGGCATTGAACAGGTTTTACTCAAAAAAGAGCAGGTCGGAGCAAGCGCGTTTTGCCGTTTGTTTGACGAGCATTTTTCAAATATGAGATTTAATTTTGAAGGCAAAAAGATATCAGAAGGCGAGATATTAAGCTTTTTACACAGCGGCGATAGAAACCGCCGCAAAGACGCCGCCGAAGCTTTTACAAAAGAGCTTAAAAAACATCAGCCGCTTTTAGGATATATCTTCAATATGATAAAAAGCGATTTGAAAATTGAGTGCATACTCAGAAATTACAAAACTCCGGAAGAGCCGCGCCATAAAGACAATAAAATCTCCAAAAAAAGCGTTGACGCGCTTATTAGGACGGCAGAGGAGAGCTTTGATATTGCTCATGAATATTATGAGAAAAAGAGAGAACTTCTGGGATTGGAGATACTTTATGATTATGACAGATATGCGCCGCTTGAAAAAGACGATACGCCGTTTAGCTATGAAGAATCGCGCAAAATAGTCCTTGAAACATTCAAAAATTTCTCGCAGACTTTTTACGAAATAGCACAAAAAGCCTTTAATGAAAGATGGATAGACGTTTATCCTAAATCCAAAAAGAGCGGCGGCGCATTTTCGCATCCTGCTACTGTAGATACGCATCCGTATCTGCTTTTAAATTACACAAATCAAAGGCGCGATTTGTTTACGCTCGCTCATGAGTTAGGACACGCCATACATCAATATTTATCGCGCGAGGTCGGTTATCTCTCAAGCGATACGCCGCTTACCACAGCCGAAACCGCTTCCGTATTTTGCGAAATGCTGGTATTTGACGAAATGAAAAAAAACGCGGATTTAAAAACCAAAAGAGCGATATTATCGTCAAAAATAGAGGATATTTTTGCTACTTTGTACCGACAGATAAATTTTACTACATTCGAGCGGGCAGTACATGCAAAAGACGATGAGTTAAGCCTGAAAGAGTTTAACCGACTATGGTTGGCAGAAAGTTCAAAAATGTTCGGACACAGCGTCAAACTCACCTCAAATTATAAAATCTGGTGGAGTTATATCCCGCACTTTATCCATACGCCGTTTTACTGCTACGCATACGCATATGCACAGCTGCTGGTTTTAGCTCTTTTCGGACTTTATAAAAGCGGAAAAATGGAAAATTTTACGCAAAAATATATAGAGTTTTTAACTCTTGGCGGCAGTAAAAGCCCAAAAGAGATGGTAGCTCTTTTTGGTTTTGACATTGAAGATGAGAAGTTTTGGCGTATAGGACTTGAGGAAGTTAAAAAAATGGTGGATGAATTTAAGGAGTTATAATGAAATTACACGATTTTTTAGAAGAGAAAGAGTTTGTGGATATCGCGCATGACGCGCTTTTAAAAACACTCTTGCTGCTTTTAAAAAAAGAGACGGCGTTTTGCGTTTTGACAAATATTAAAAGAGTTGATTTCAATCCGCCTCTGCCTGAAACTATCGCTAAGCGTTTTCAGCCCGCTACTCTTTTTGTACTTGAAGGGTACACGCTCTCTTCCGCTAAAGTAGAAAACAACATTTTCAGTTTTGAGGCTGGATTTGGAGAAAGCGATACAAGCTCAATCGTCAGCATGCCCATAGGAGCGATACTGCATCTATCCATAGACAATACGCCGCTTTTTTTAAATATGTCTTTAGACACCGCGCCAAAAAACGCGGCTGTTAAAAAGACAGAGTCAAAAGACGACAAATCAAAACGCTCTTTAGAAGCTCTTTTAAACAATCCTAAAAATCAAAAATTGTTCAAAAAGTAACTCTTACTTCGCGCATGAGGGTAAAATCGCTAAAAAATCTATCATTTCTCACCGCTTTGATAGTTTGTTATTTTGAAATTATCATTAAAAAGTTCGGCTAAATGTTGCGCCAACAGGTCGTATCCGGCGGCATTTGGATGGATTTGGTCGGATTTGAGAGACGGGGATTTGATGATTGTTGATAAAATGCTCTCCTCGTAAATAAGCTCGTATTCATCTGCCAATTCGTCATAAATACTGTTTGTGGATATCAAAAAACCGCTTGGTACGCCGACAAAGATTATATCCGCGTTTTTACTTTTTATAAGATTTATCATTTTTGATAGATTTTCTTTTGTCAGGCTTAAATCGTATTTTCTTAAAATATCATTGCCGCCGTGACACAAAATAACAATGCTAGGGCTTATCTCGTCAAGCAAGGAGGGCAGTCTTAAAAGCCCGTTATGGCTATCCTCGCCGCTTACCCCGGCATTTATAACGCGCATGTTTAATATTTCGCCAAGCCTTTCGGGATAACTCTCATGTTTATTTGCGCCGAATCCTTCCGTTAAACTGTCGCCAAAAGCAAGTATTACCGCATTTTGCCCAATCTCTGTTTTTGCGTCCGTTTTGATAAATAAAAATGCCGCCGTAAAAACAACAGCGATTAATACGACCCATTTTTTTGCCGTCATTTCAAACTCTCATATAACCATCGCAGAAAAAACTCCATTAGAAGTACAGCCGCTATAAAAAGAGCGGCGCCAAGCAGATAACGAAGATAACGCACAAAATCTCCTTAATTTTGAAAAAAAATATTATACCGTTTTTAAAACCAAATAGAGTATAATCACACTTTTATACGGATGGACAAAAGATGCGAAGAGTAGATAAAAAAGATGCGTTGGAGTTGTTAAAACTTCCCTTGAGCGAGCTTGGAAAGTTGGCTTTTGAGAGGAAGCGCGAATTGCATCCTGATAAAATCACAACATTTGTAGTGGATAGAAATATTAATTATACAAATGTCTGCTGGGTGAATTGTAAATTTTGCGCTTTTTACCGCCATAAAAAAGATGAGAGCGCGTATATTTTAAGTTTTGAAGAGATAGGTAAAAAAATTGAGGAACTTATAGATATAGGCGGTACTCAAGTGCTGTTTCAAGGCGGCGTGCATCCTAACTTAAAGATAGAGTGGTACGAGGATTTGGTAGAGTGGATAACTAAGCATTACCCGACTATAACTATTCACGGCTTTTCGGCTATAGAGATTGATTATATAGCCAAAATTTCAAAGATAAGCATAAAAGAGGTTTTAAAGCGTTTAAAAAACAAAGGATTGTATTCTATTCCTGGAGCGGGCGCTGAGATTTTAAGCGACAAAGTAAGAGATATTATCGCGCCCAAAAAACTTGACGCGGATAGATGGATAGAGGTGCATGAAAGCGCGCATAATATAGGCATGAAATCCACCGCTACAATGATGTTCGGTACGGTTGAAAAAGATGACGATATTATAGAGCATTGGGAACGCATAAGAGATTTGCAAGATTGTACGGGCGGATTTAGGGCATTTATTTTGTGGAGTTTTCAAAGCTTTAATACTGCACTAAAGGCTGAAATTCCGCAGATTAAAAAGCAGTCGTCAAACAGATATTTAAAACTGCTTGCTCTCTCGCGGCTGTTTTTGGATAATTTTAAAAATATTCAAAGCTCATGGGTAACGCAGGGAAGTCACATAGGGCAGCTGGCGCTGATGTTTGGGGCAAATGATTTGGGCAGTACGATGATGGAAGAAAATGTTGTGGCGGCGGCGGGCATGTCGCACCGTATGAGTCAAGAAGAGATGATACGGCTTATACAAGATATCGGCGAGATTCCCGCTAAAAGAGATACGGCGTATAATATTTTGGAATTTTACAGATGATGAATAAAATTTTTTTAGCGGTTTTATTGATGCAAGGAGTTTTAATGAGCAAAGATGTGATAAATATTGAGGTAAACGGCGTTAATGTGCCTGTGATATTTGAAGAGGATAAAAGCCTTCCGATAGTATCTATGCAGCTTGTATTTTTGAGCGCGGGCAGTATAGAGGATAACGGCATAGACGGACTTGCGCGTTTCAGCGCGGCTGTACTGAATGAAGGTACCGCTAAGATAAAAGCGGCTCTGTTTGCCAAAGAGTTGGAAAATAGAGCTATAGATTTTAGCGTAAGTGCTGGAAGAGAGACTATGGTATTTGAACTCTCTTCTTTAAAAGAGGAGTTTGCTTTTGGAGCAAATATGACAAAATTGGTACTTGCAAAACCAAACTTTTCAAAAGATGCATACAAAAAAGTCAACATGCAAACGCTTGGAGAGATTTTAAGCAAAGAGAGCGATTTTGACTATATAGCTTCGCTTCGCTTAAAAGAGTTAATGTACGCAAAAACGCCGCTTGGAAGCGCAAGCTTGGGTACAAAAGAGAGTTTAAAAAAGATAAATATAGCGTCTGTTGAAAAGTTTGTCAAAAATCACCTTGATTTATCAAATCTTATCGTAGTTATCGGCGGAGATATAAGCGCAGATGAGGTTAAGACGCTTTTAAAAGATACTCTTTCGCCGCTTTCTAAGGGCGTAAAAAGAGAGCTTGGTTTTTATAATGCCGCAGATACGAAAGCGTACGATGTGCAGATTAAAAAAAGCGAACAGGCGTATATCTATTTTGGCGCGCCGTTTTACATGAAGCTTGGCGATAAAGATGCGCACAAAGCCAAAGTCGCTTCGTTTATATTGGGCGAGAGCGGTTTTGGAAGCCGCTTGATGGAAGAGATAAGAGTCAAAAAAGGACTTGCGTATTCGGCATATTCAAGGCTAAGTTTTGATAAAACGTCAAGCTCTTTTACGGGACATTTGCAGACAAAAACGCAGACTTTGGACGAAGCGCAGGGACTCGTGAAAAAAATCATAAAAGAGTTTACCGATAAAGGCGCGACAAAAGAGGAGTTGGCGCAGGCGAAAAGATTTTTATTGGGTTCTGAACCTTTAAGAGTTGAGACGCTTTCTCAAAGATTGTCGCGTTCGTTTTTTGAGTACTATAGCGGACTTGGACTTGGATTTTCAAAAGAGCAGTTAAAAAAGATAGAAGAGTTGAGTATAGAAGAGTTGAATGAATTTATCAAAAATCATCATGAGATAAACGAACTTATATTCTCAATCGTTACAAATGACCCCGCAGCATAAAAGGTATTTTGAAAAACTCGGCATAAATTCCGTTACGGGACTTTCGCTTTTTGCGCCCGTAAGATATGATGATTTGACGCCCTCAACTTATCCCATGATAGGCGAGTTAAATGTTGTAGAGATTAGCGTCAAATCGTCTCAAAAAACGCCTAAATTTTTTAAAATAACCGTTACGGCATGGGGCATGGACGCAGAATCAGTTATTTTTAATCCCAAAAATTTTCACTATCTCGCATTTAAAGCCGGAAGCAAATTTTTTGTGCGCGCTTTGGTACAGAAAAATTTTGGTAAATTACAGCTTGTACAGCCGAAAATTCTATCTCAAACAGGAGGTATTTTCAGCGTTTATAAAACCGAACTTGCCCAAAAAACAATGCGCACTCTCATAGATGAATATCTGAAAGAGGAGAGTTTAATTGAAGAAGGAGTGCCAAAGTGGGTATCTAAAAAGCTTATATCTTTGCACAAGCCGACTACCGGTCAAAACTATGCCAAAAGTCTTAAAGATGCGATGAATGCTCTGAAATTTGCGGAAATATATCTTTTTTTAAAAACCCTCAATGCAAAAACGCGCCACTTTAAAGCTTCTGCTCTGCTTTGCGGCGATGAGCGAAATTTTGTTAAAAGTTTGCCGTTTAAACTCACAAATGACCAAATAAAAGCGATAGCCGATATAAAAAGCGACCTTTCAAAACCTGTTGCGGCAAGACGCGTTATCATGGGAGACGTAGGCAGCGGTAAAACGGTCGTTATCTTTGCCGCCGTGATGATGGCATATCCGAAAAAGGCTGTTTTGATGGCTCCGACTACAATTTTAGCCATGCAGATATACAATGAAGCCAAAAGACTGTTGCCGCCTTTTGTAAAAACTGTTTTAGTTGAGAGTGGCGAAAAAAATGTGCGTCTTGACGAGGCGGATTTTATTATAGGAACGCATGTACTTTTATACCGCGAACTTCCGCAATGCGATCTTGTAATGATAGACGAACAGCACCGTTTCGGCACGGCGCAAAGAGACGCCGTACATAAAATGGTAAGCAAAAATGAAACTCACCCGCACTTTTTGCAATTCAGCGCGACTCCTATTCCGCGTACGATGAGTCTTATACACTCCTCTTTGGTGAATTACTCGTTTATTAAAGAGATGCCTTTTAGGAAAGATATAGAGACTTATATTATAGACAAAAAAGGTTTTGGGTATATGCTCTCCCGCGTTGAGGCAGAAATAAATGAGGGCAGACAGGCGGTCATCATATATCCGCTTGTTGAAGAGAGCGAAATGCTGGAGTACCAATCAATAGACGAAGGAAGAGCGTTTTGGGAAAACAGATATAAAGGCGTATTTGTTACGCATGGCAAGGACAAAAATAAAGAGAGCATTTTAGAGGAGTTTGCAAAAAACGGGTCTATTTTGCTTGCGACTACTGTTGTTGAAGTAGGCATTTCACTGCCGAAACTGTCCGTTATCGTTATAGTGGGCGCCGAACGGCTTGGGCTTGCCACGCTGCATCAATTGCGCGGGAGAGTAAGCAGAGTAGGGCTAAAGGGATACTGCTATCTTTATACAAATTATCCGAACAGCGGGCGTCTTAACGAATTTTCCAAAACCGCAAGCGGCTTTGATATAGCCGAACTTGATTTGAAATACCGTCAAAGCGGCGATATGTTAAGCGGCGTATTGCAGCACGGAGCGCAGTTTAAATGGTTTTCGCTAGGAGATGACGAAGATATTTTGCGGCAGGTTTTGTCGTACATGAAGCGTTAACCGCCGACATTGCATGGTAAAACAAATTTTAAAGAGCGATAGTAACTGCGATTTGATTTGACAAACGAAGTTTGCGCAGCAATCCATAAAGAAATAAAAATAATCGGTTTTTTAAATTATTTTGTTTTAATTTTCCAAATTTGGCTCCACTTCCGTCATGCGAGCCAACCCTTTCTTTTCCGTCATTGCGATACGACCATTTCTTTTCCGTCATTGCGAGCAAAGCGAAGCAATCCGGC
>JAIRNE010000035.1 GCA_031258205.1 Campylobacteraceae bacterium | reverse complement strand
TCAAGAACTTTTATGATTTTATCATTAATGATTTCAGTTTCTTGTATAGTACCCCCGTGCACTACTCTATGTCCTATTCCGTCTAATTCATCAAAGCCTTTTATCACTTTTTCATCTATTAAAAACGAGGAGATGATTTCAATGCCCTGCTCGTGGTCTTTTACTTGAACTGTTTTTGTTATCGGCTCTTCATGGTGCACCGAGCTTATTTTTACTTTACCTATAGATTCGCCTATCTGCTCTATAAGTCCTGATACTATTACTTTGCTTTCCCTCATGGAAAAAAGTTGAAACTTGATGGAAGAGCTTCCGGAATTTATTACAAGTATTTTCATTTATTGCTCCGTTTTTATTTGAGCCGCTTGGATAGCGGTGATGACGACCGTGTTTACTATATCTGCTACAAGACAGCCGCGGCTTAAATCATTGACCGGTTTTTTAAGCCCCTGCAGTACCGGACCTATAGCTAAAGCGTTTGATGAGCGCTGAACAGCTTTGTAAGTGTTGTTGCCGGTATTTAAATCCGGGAATATAAACACTGTAGCTTGACCTGCCACTTTGCTTTCAGGAAGTTTTGTTTTGGCTACGGTCGGGTCTATCGCGGCATCATACTGTATAGGACCTTCTATCAATAGGTCGGGGCGGCTCTCTTTGGCAAGTTTTACGGCAAGTCTTACCTTTTCAACATCTTCGCCGCTGCCGGAATTTCCCGTAGAGTAAGAAAGTAGAGCCGTTTTTGGTTCTATGCCGAAACTCTTTGCCGTATCGGCTGAAGATGCGGCGATTTGCGCCAATTCTTCTGCGCTTGGGTCTTTATTAACCGCGCAATCGCCGTAAACAAGCACTTTTGTATCCAAACACATAAAAAATACGCTTGAGATGATGGAGATGCCGGGTTTTGTTTTGATAATCTGCAAAGCCGGACGAATAGTGTCGCTCGTGGTGTGTATTGCGCCTGATACCATACCGTCGGCATCGCCTTTGTGAACCATCATTGTGCCAAAATAACTGCAGTCTTGCATGATTTCACGCGCTTGTTCAAGCGTTATGCCTTTTGATTTGCGAAGTTCGTAAAATTCTTTTATATACTGCTCCATAAGTTCGGATTTTTCAGGCTCAATAATTGTCGCTTTTTTTATGTCTATACCAAGGCTTGAAGCTCTTCTGGTAACGTCTTCGGGTTTGCCTAAAAGTATAATGTCGGCTGCGCCGCGTCTTAAAAGTATTTCGCTCGCACGCAGTATTCTATCGTCATTGCTTTCGGGCAGGACGATTCTTTGTCTGTTTTGTCTGGCTCTTTCAAAAAGAGTATATTCAAACATAATCGGCGTCATTGCAGTAGGCACGTTTGCGGCGTCTATGTTTTTCTCTATCTCGTCCGTTTTTACGTATTTATTGAAAAGTCCCGATATAAGAGCGATTTTGCGTTCATTTGCAGGTTTAATCTGCGGCTGGATATCTTTTGCCTTAAATAATGTAGATATGGTATCGCCTTCCGCGCTTAAGATAGGAATTGATATCTTTGAAAAACCTTCTATAAGTTTTAAAAATGAATTTTTAGGAAGCGTATTGCCGCTCAAAAGAATGCCTGCTATCATCGGATAAGCGCCCGAACTGTTAGCCATAATCGCCGCTAAAATGATATCCGACCTGTCGCCTCCCGTGATAATAAGGTCGCCCTCTTTAAGGAAAGTAAGCATAGTATCTATAGTGGTAGAAACGACTCTTATCTGTTTTACTACGCGGCGCAAATCCTCTTTTTTGCCAAAAACAAACTTACACTTAAGAGCATTTTTGATATCTTCAATCGTCGGGCTGTTTAAATCTTCTACTTCAGGCAGCATGTGTATAGGCACGCTTGTTTGGAATAACTCTTTTTTGTTCGCTTTTAACCGCTTGAGAGTATCCGTATCAAGGCGGTTGATGAAAGTGTTGAAGTGTGTACAATCGGAGTTTTTTATGACATTAGCCTCTATATTTACGGCTTCGGCTATTTGCGCAGATTCTCGTTCTTTGCCGCTTATAATATTAACAACGGGAGTACCCAGATGTTTTGCAAACTCAAGATTGATATCAAAATCAAAAGTTGACGGCAATAAAGAGCGTTCAATGCCTCCGCATATAACAAAATCATATCTTTGCTCAAACTCTTTAAATTTTGCTATAAGATTTTGCGTTAATTCGCTGAGTTTACCTTTGGCGGCGGCGGATTTAACTTCGTCAAGAGTAAAACCTAAAGCTTGGTCTATCGTCATATCAAGTTTATAATGTTTAAGCATAAATGAAGCTATATTGTCATCTTCTTTTGAGAGGACTATGGGTCTGAAAAAAGCTATATTTTTGACTCTGCGTCTTAATATGTCCATAAAACCCATACTTACAAAGAGCGTTCCCGAATAAGGCTCTAAAGATGTTATGTAAAGACTCTTAATTTTCATCTGTCGCTTCCTTTATTGAATATTAAATTTTTATATTCAAATATATATAATTAAGAGGTATTATATGTAAAACATACTTTATTTCTCAAAATAAAGTATGTTTTAAAAAAGTGAAGTATCAATAGTGTAACCATTTGTAATAAAACAGAAAACTTTACGGAGTTTAATCTGTTTTATCCTTTGACGGCAGAACTCATCTCCCACATAGGCATAAATATACCAAGCGCCAAAAGCAGAACCATGCAAGCCAAAAACGCTAACAAAATCGGTTCTATATAACTTGATAGATTATCTATAATTTCGTCAAATTTATCTTTAAAATAATCGGTAACTTTTGATAACATCATGTCAAGAGTACCGCTTTGCTCGCCGGCTTGAATCATCTGTATAAGCATATTTTCAAAAAGACCCGTCTCTCTGAAAGAATCGGTCAGCGATATACCTCTTTGCACAGACACTTTAACTAATGACAATCTATCTTGAAGCGTAGTATTGGTAACGGTTAAAAGCGATGTCTCTAACGCCTCAACTACGGGAACGCCCGCACGGATAAGTTCTGAGAGAATAAGCGTAAATCTGTTTAGATTTGAGTAAAATATAATTCTCCCTATCAAATAGATTTTTAGCATGTACTTATCGCACTGCGCATGAAATATGGGATTGTTTTTATATGAACGAGATATTAAAATAAATGCGACTATGCCTATGCCTAACATATAAAGACCGTAATCATTAACCGCAGATTCTATTCCGAGCAATATTTTTGTCGGCAGCGGCAATTTGTCTCCAGCGCCGAGCTGTTCAAATATATCTCTAAATTTCGGCACAACATAAACCATTAAAATAACGAATGCCATAGCCATTGCCGTAATAATCATCAGCGGATATCTAATAGCTTTTTTAAATTTCTTTTTATTTTCATTGACCTCTTCAAGAATGTCGGCAAGCTTTTTCAGTGATTCTGCCATATTGCCGGTACTTTCACCGAGTTCTATCATAGCTATACTAACGTCTCCCAACTCCTCTTTGAAAGCCGAAGCCGAAGTTGTCAAGCTAAGACCAGCGTTCAAATCTTCATCCATTTTGGCAAAAATTGACCGAAGTTTTTCGTCCGCCGCCGCCCTTCCTACCTCTTTTACGCTGTCATGTATCGGGATGCCGGCATTTGCCATAACGGCTAATTGCCTAAATGAAGCGACAAGATACTCCGTTTTGACGCTTTTTTTAAATACGGCATTTAGCGCGCTGTTTTTTAGCTTTTCAAGCGTTTCATTTAACGGCGCGGTTGTTTCCGTAACTTTCACAATTGCGCCTTCTGGATTTCTCGCTTTGAAAATTTTGATGGTTTCAGCTCTGTTCGCAGCCTGTAAAACAACTTTTGATTGTTTGCCCTTAACCGAATATAAGACTTCAAAGTGTTTTAAATTCATGATTTTGCCACCCTTAATACTTCATCTACAGATGTTATGCCTTTAGCCGCACGGATAATGCCGTCTTTGAAAAGATCTATAAATCCTTCGGCGTAGGCTTGCCTTTTTATTTCGTCTTTTGTTGTGCCTTGAGCTATCATACTCGCGATTTTTTCGCTTATGGGTAAAATTTCCGATATCATCTCGCGTCCAAGATAACCTGTTTGAGAGCATTTTTCACACCCTACCGCTTTGTAAAATGTGTAATTTTCGGGGATAAACGGTTTTATTTTATTGAGCATATTTGACGGTATATTGATTTTTGCTTTACAGTTAGGGCAAAGCTTTCTTACAAGTCTTTGCGCCTCTATCGCCACTAATGCGCCGCTTATGAGATATGGTTCTATACCCATGTCTATAGCCCTTGTTACCGCGCTTATCGCGTCGTTTGTGTGAAGCGTTGAAAAAACCAAGTGTCCAGTTAGAGCCGCTTGCACGGCAATTCTAAGCGTCTCTTGGTCTCTAATCTCGCCTATCATTATAATATCCGGATCTTGCCTTAAAATAGAACGCAAAGCCGAAGCAAACGTAAGATTTGCTTTTTCGTTTACATGTACTTGCTGTACAAGATTTAGTTGATACTCTACCGGATCTTCAACGGTGATAATCTTTGTTTCTACGCTTTTTATAGCGTTGAGCGCGGCGTAAAGCGTAGTACTTTTACCGCTTCCTGTCGGTCCGGTGACCAAAACAATACCGTAAGGCACTCTCATGGAGCGTGAGAATTTTTCATAATTTGACGGGTGCATGCCGAGGTTTTCAAGTTTAATCATAATTTTTGATTTATCCAAAATCCTCAAAACTATCGATTCGCCAAAAAGAGTCGGTAAAGCGGAAATACGAAAGTCATACTCTTTACTTAATATTTTGGCTGAAAATCTGCCGTCCTGCGGTTTTCTTTTTTCAGCTATATCCATGTTGGACAAAAGCTTTATTCTGGAAGAGAGAGGCGGATAAATATCTTTTTCAAATAAAAATGTTTCTGCCAGCATGCCGTCTATTCTGCTTCTGACCATACAATTTTTTTCAGTCGGCTCTATGTGAATATCGCTCGCGCGCGAAAGGATAGACGTTTTTAATATCGCCTCTATAAGCTTTAAAATACCGGAAGATTCTTGCGGATTGTCTGCCGCGCTTGTCGTTATCTCTCGTCTTATTTCGCTGATTATGCCGTTTATGCTTTCGCTAAGTTCCATTTTGTTGAAATATTTTTCAATCAAAGCAGGATCCGATATAACCGCTTTAACCATTTTTCTATTAAATAACCTCTGCAATCCGTCAATAGTCGCCATATTTGAAGGATCTTTAACTGCAATATATATATTTATATCATCTTCTTTTACGGGCAAAGCGTTATATTTTTTTAACTGCGGGAGCGCGACTCTTTTTGATAGTTTGTAATCAATATCTATAGAATCCAAATCAATATATTCAAGTCCTGACTCTTTTGCAAGAAAACTTAAAAAAACTTCAGGCTGTATGGCAAATTCGCTCGTAATACTGTCTAACGTAATCGTTCCGCTTTTATAAAACCCTAAAAGTAAAATAAGAAGGTCATCTTTTGAAAAGTAGCCGTTGTTAATTAAAACCGAACCAAGTGAAGAATCGTCCGCAGAAGCCTCAGCCGTAATACTTTCCGCTGTTTTTTCGTCAATAATCCTATTACCAACAAGATAGTTGATAATAGCGCCTGTCGCACTAGTCTCTTCCATTTATAAAAACTCCTTATTTTATGCTAAACGGTTAAAATTATTTATATTCGCCGCTTCTAATATTTTTTAGTAAATTAGCCGCGCTTGCCGCGCCTTTGGCGTAATCAGTATATATTTCCAATGCCCGTATAGCATCCTCCCTTTTGCCAAGTTTAACTTGACTTCTCGCAAACATAATCCAGCTGAGTTCATTTTGCGGATCTATCTCATTAGCTCTCAATGCCCACTCTAATGATTTTTTGTAATTTTTTCTGTCAAAATACTCTTCTGAAATCATTGTAGCAAAGACTATGTTATTTGAAGTTTCAAATTTTTTAATTAATTCATCTATATTTTGTATATCGTTTGTTTCTATAAATATTTTATTTTCAACAGGAGGAGTAATAATCGTTTGTATCGCAGGAGGCTGCTGTTCGCTTTTTGAAGATGGCCGACTATTGTCCGTATTGGCGTTTGAAAAATTATTGGCAGTCGGCACAACCGTTTTTGGCGTATTAACGGGCGGCGATTGAACAACTGCGGATTTATTAACTTCTAAGTCGTCATTATTTTGTATAGATTTATTTTCTAAATTTTCATCTAATACGGTTATATTGGAGACCGCCGCGGGAGTTTGCTCAATAACGGATGTATTGTTTGCTTGAACCTCTACCGTCTCATCGTTATTTTTCAATACCTCTCTTAATACGAGAAAAAGAAGCGTAAGCGATGCGATAAAAATAAGCGTAAGAAAAATGACAACGAGTTTTTTGAATAAAATCCTATTTTTATACTCTTTCCAGCGTTCTTCAAGCGTCATTATCTCTTCGGTTTTAAGCATTGATTAATCCTGTAGCAATTCCCGCCATCTCAATTAATTTTTTTCTGCTGTTTTTATCAGATACGATTGAGGGCTTATTTGTTTCGTAATATTCGTATATTTCAAACAATTTAAATAAAAGTTTATTTACCGTTCTGAGATTTCCGCTCGCCAATAAAAATATAAGCGAGATATAGCCTTTGACATAAGTAAGATATTCAAATTTGTTATGATATAGAAACTTTTTTTCTAAATATGAACGAATTTCAGCCATTTCAGAATCTCCAAGTTCTATGCTCTCCCAGATTCTTGTCTTAAAGTAGTCTTTTGCCAAAACTTCCTCTTTTTCTGTTTTATGAACGGTAAAGAGAAATTTAAACAGTCTTGTATCAGCCATTAAGCGGACTTTTTCTATCAAATCATGCGGATATAGCTGCGCTTCATCCAAAAGAACGGTTACCGTGCTCTGTTCGGAAATTTTCGGCACTTTTGTTTTATATATAGCCAAAAACTCTTCATAACCGCTAAAAGACGGAGCTTTTACGGCAAATACCTCTTCAAATAGAGATTTTAAAAACTGCTTTTCATCAAAAAAAGGTCTTGGAAAAAAGACAATAGGATATTTGCCTCTAAGGTCGCTGTATATTTTCTCTAAAAGAAAAGTTTTACCGCTGCCCGGTTTTCCGTAAAACAGAACAAGCTTCAGCGGTTTACTGATAGCGTTAGATAGTTTGTCGTATGCAATTACGGATTTGTCAAGATTTATATAATCAAAGACTCTGCCTTCAATAAATATATTCTTGACATCCGAAAATCTATTTAGAATATCGCTCATCATTTACCAAGAGACTTATATCCCAAATCATTTAAAGATTTGATAGAGATAGCCGATGTATCGTCCTCTCCTACAACTCTTGGAGTAATAATAAATACAAGCTCTTTCGTTTTTGTCTCTTCTCCTGCATATTTAAACGCATAGCCAAGCAAAGGAATGCTTCCAAGTACGGGAACGCCTTTGTTGGTATGTATAACAGAATTTGTGATTAAGCCGCCAAGCACAATTGTATCGCCGTTTTTAACGTTTACTACGGTTGAGAGTTTTTTCTCCGTAGTATCAGGCGCTATTCTTCTTGGCGCTGTCTGCTTTTGGTTATCTTCTGAATATTTAAAATCGCTGATGGAGGGGTTGATTCTTAGCATGATATTATTATCGTCCGACACCGCGGGCAATAGATTTAATAAAATACCTATAAATACAGAGTAATTGGTAACCTCTTCGGAGATAACATTGCTGCCGCTTCCTGCGTTACTCGTTGTTTCTGTCGTTTGATAATTTATCGTGTCGCCTACCGTGATAAGCGCTTGTTGATTATTGAGAGTCAAGACTTTAGGGTTAGATACGACGTCTGTTTTGCCTTTCTCTTTCAAAAAGTCAAAAACGCCTTCCATTGAAAAAGTCGCACCCGCATTGAAAGCTACAAGTCTTCCTATATTCTCATCGCCGAGCTTGCCGCTGTTTCCGGGAGTAGTTGATCCCTTACCGCTTTCTGTGGCGCCGAATTCCCAATGATCGTTTGCCCATGTAGCGCCTGGATTGATACCCGCTATAGTACTCGTTGCATCAACTATAAAACCAAGATTGAATTTAGTCCAGTCAATACCCATTCTATTATCGTCATTTAAATCAACAGATAAAATTGTAACGTCAATCAAAACCTGTTTCAAAAGCCTATTTTTAAGCGCGTTAAAGTAGTCGTCAGCTCTTTTTAGCTGCTCTTTGGTGGCAGTTATGGTAACAAGACCAGCTTTAGCATTAATAACGGGCGGTTTTGCGACATATATCTCTCTGCCCGTATTTATAATGGCTTGTATTTCGGCATCTATAGTTTTCCAAAAATCAAACTCTTCTTTAACGGTTATAGAGTTGTCAATTTTATCTGCCAATTCAGTACTTCCGCCGCCTGCTTCCTGAGGAACGGCGCTTACGGATGCGCTCATGGTAGCGGTTCCCTGCCTGACGGAAGTTATATAATCGACTTTGAAACTTCTTGTCTCCAAAGCGGATAATTTGAGAACATTGTTTTTGTACTCATAATTAAGATTATTTGACGCTAACAAAATATCCAGCGTCTCAAATAGAGATTTGTCTTTAATGTTTGTGCCGTATAACGGCTGATTCGCTATCTCTATTGCCGGTGCATCGGCAAAAACAACGCTAAAATCACACAACTCGGATAACTGCGACAACACCTCTACTAATTGCACGTTAGCGGTTGTTTTCATATTTAAATTTTTATACTCGCATCCCTTCTTCGTTTGCAGTGTCTTATTGTTTTGAACAGCTGCGAATGAATATTGAGGCAATAATGCAAGTAACGCCGCGCAAGCCGCAAAAGCAATGCTTTTTTTAATTTGCTGTAATGATGCTATTTTCATTTTTTTCCCTTAAGAATAATTCTAATCTTTTATTGTCTCCGCCTAAAACAACGCTTTTTTGTTTTATAGCGGTAACTCTCAAGCCATTTATAAGCGAACCCTGTTTTAGCCAAGAATTGTTTATCTTGACTCTGTTTTCAACTATAGCGTTTAACTGAAAGGTCGGCTCCGTAGTATTGCTTGCAACTACTGCAGCCGTTTGAATAACGGCAAAAGGATTGGATAATCTATCTATCTCCTCGTCCGGAATTCCAATGCGCACTTCGTTAATTTCGTTAAAGTATTTATCGTGGTTCGCTATATTTGCGCTGTTATCGCCAAATAAATTAACCGTGCCGACTAATATAGCGGCTATACAAAAAGACTTTTTCAATATAACATCCCCCATACCGCAAGTTTGACGTTACTTTCCAATATATTTGTAGTATTACTTGCTATCGTACTCTCATAAATGTCAACAACCAATTGACTCTCCTCAAGAGCGTTGATAAATTTTATAATACCATGGAAGCCGCCGCGCGCGTCTATTTCAATATTCAAAACCTGTTCAATTTTGCCGTTTTGCAAATCTTTGTTATCTTTGAAATCATTTTCTATTTTTAAGATATTGATATTGTACTCTTTGGCTAAAGTCGTTATTCTATCCATGAACGAAGCCCAGCTTTTATCATTAAATAAAAGATATGAAAGTTCGCTTAGTTTTGCGTTTACATAATCGTTTTCAATTTTTATCTCGCTTATTAAAGCCTGATCATGTTTAATATTGTCATCAAGCCTGCCTACTTCGGCTTCGTTTTCTAAGATATATCTTTGTTCGTTTGCAAGAGTGTTTGTTACGCTGGTTAATTCCTGCGTATTTTTATTATAAAAATCTTCTGCTGTCGGAAACACGAGATAGTAAACGAGAAAAGCGATAAATCCCGCCGCTACAAGATAAATCAAGTAAACTTCGCTTATTTTTTTAGATGAAAGATAATTATCCAATTTGTCTAAAAGCGTATCGTCATGCATTATATAACTCCATGTTGATTTCTATCAGTCTCATTGTGTCCCCTCTCCATTGTTATCCAATATTTCCATATAAATATCGCTTCTATACCTGCTGACATTGCTGTCTTTAACTATCTCTTTTGTTTTAATGCTGTATTTTTTCGTGTCGGCTATAGCGTTCATCAACTCCGTAAAATGCTTTTCATTCGGACCTATAAGCGATAATACTATGGTATTGTTTTGCTGCGCTATTTTTTCTATTTTGACGCTATTGCTATTTGCGAAGCTGATAAGGTCGGACATAACGGAGGCTTTCATGGAATAATCTACTCTTTTGGAGCGGATTTCAGCTATAAGACCTTTTCTTGTATTGAGAATATTATCCTCAATATTCAATCTTTCCTTTGTCGCACTGTACTCTTTACTCAATCTCGCGATATTTCCTCTCAATTCGTCGGCTTCATTTGTTACTGTTATGAGTTCTTGCTTTTTTAGTTCCAAAGATATTGTTTTGTATATGCCGACGCCAAATTGAAACGCCGGATACGCCAACGAGAGCAGAAGTACGCATCCTATTACTCCGAGAAATTTGCCCGCAGGTCTTTTGGAGAGCGGATCCGGACGCTTAAAAATAGTAAAGTTAGAAGCTTCGTCAGGGTCTGATTCCATGTGTATTTGTGCGGCTAAAATCATCATTGTATGCACTTGATCTATGTACTGCTCTTTGGAGTTAATAGCGATACTAAAGTTAAAGTCAAGCGCTTCAATACCCATGTAACTCTTAGCGTACTCGTTCATGCCAAATATAATGCCGATATCCGTACCTATGTAAACTCTTGCTATCTGCGAAATATTGCAATATCTTTTTGCGTAAACGGAGATATCGTTTATATATAAAAATATCTCTCCGAACAGTTTCATAAACTGTTGCTGATATTTTATATCGGTCGTATTTAATCCGTCTTTTTTAAGCATTGAAAAGAAAGTATCTTCATCTATCCTCTCGCCAAGCAGCGAGCAGAATCTCTCATTTATTTCACGAAGCGAGTAACGCAAAGATTTGGAGTATAAATAGCGTCCGTTTTGATACAGAGCTAAAAACGCATCGTTTTTTTGGAAATAGATAAAACACTCTGCGCCGCCGTGCTGGTCTATGATACCTTTTCTGTAAAGCGCGCCGATAAGGAATGGAGCCGCGGTAATATAATCCACATAAGCTATTTTTCTCTTTAACGGCATAAAGCTTTGTATCATCAATTCGGTATTTACCGCAAATACGTCGTATATATAATTTTTTTGGTCGTTAGCGGAAGCTGCCGTTTCAACATAATTGATTTTATAATTTATAGACGAATCCAGACCTAAATCTTCATAAGCTTTTATCTCAAGAGCATCTTTAAGATCGCTTTCAGGAATACTTCTGCTAATTTCAAGCGTTCCGGAAACAATATCTTTTGCCATCACATAAGAGACAAAGAAGTTGTTTTTACTAAAAGACGATCTGCTTAAGTCGTTCTCTGCTATCTCATTTGAGCTAAATTTGTAAGAGGTAGCGGAATATGGATCTATTGTAACGATAGACGAAGAAGATTTTTTGATTTTTTCTTTTTTTAACTTTGCCATTAACGCCCTTCCTTAATACTATGACGCGGTTATTGTATCATAAAAAATGCCTTTTTGTTCACAAATAATCCCAACTTAGTTAATATTTTTTCGTTTTTTGTCCAATTTCTGCTACAATTTACGGATATTTTGATGAAAATCTGCTTATTAACTATTTTTTCCATCATCTCTCTCGCGTAAATTCCTATCTTTTTTATTGTCTTTCCGCCTTGCCCAATGAGTATATTTTTTTGATTCTCTTTTTCAACTATAATAGTCGCATACACTTTATCAAGTTTTTCACTCTCTTCAACTTTATCTATAATCACATGAGAAGAGTACGGCACTTCGTCGCTGACAAATTCAAAAACGGCTTCCCTTATATATTCTGCGTAAATTTCCCGCATCATTTGCGTACTAATAAGCTCAGGGTCATAAAAATACGGATGCTTCGGGATAAACTTTTGCAATTCATTCAGCAGATAATTTTTTGCATTTTTATGTTTTACGGATATGGGTATAAGCGTTTTAAAATTTGATTTGTAAGGCTCAAATTCGGACAGTTTTTCCAAAAGTTTCTTGTTAGTAACTTTATCGCATTTTGTTAGCAGTACCACATGAGGAGTTTTCGGCTCTTTGGATAGAAAATCTTTGTAACTTTGCAAAGAGTCTGTCGCGGGCAGTAAAAACAGTATTAAATCCGCATCCCCCATAGCTTTTATGGTTTCTTCAAGCATAAATTTATTTAAAAGTCTCTCGCTTTCATGAATTCCCGGAGTGTCAATAAAAATAAATTGCGTCAAGCCATGCATTACTATCGCGTTAGTTCTTTTTCTTGTAGCGTTAGCTTTTTTGGAAACCATAGCGATTTTTTCATCCAAAAGCCAATTTAAAAGAGAACTTTTGCCGGCATTTGGCTTGCCTATTACCGCGATAAATCCGGCTTTTTGCTCACTCACAAGATATACCTCGCCGTATCTTCGTCTTCTACTATCATATCAAGTTTATCATGGACAAGCTGCGCTGTTATACTTATCTTTTCGCCTTTGTGAGTATCTGCGTCAAAACTTATATCTTCAATAACCTTTTCTATAATAGTATGAAGTCTTCTTGCGCCTATATCTTCTGTTTTTTCATTTGCAAGATGAGCTATTTTCGCTATCTCTCTTATCGCATCATCGTCAAATGCAAGCTCTACTTCTTCTGTCAAAAGCAGCGCTTTATACTGGCGTAAAAGCGAATTTTTGGGTTGAGTTAGTATTTTATAAAGCGTTTCCTCATCAAGCGGATTAAGCTCTACCCTTAGTGGAAATCTACCTTGAAGTTCGGGGATAAGGTCGCTCGGCTTACTTAAATGAAATGCGCCTGCCGCTATAAAAAGGATATGATCCGTATCTATTGAACCAAGTTTGGTGGAGACGGTAGAACCTTCAACTATCGGCAGTAAGTCGCGCTGAACGCCCTCCTTGCTTGGGTCTTGTCTGCCTTGAGATGCGTTTGAAACGGCGATTTTATCTATCTCGTCTATAAAAATTATTCCCTCTTCCTGCGCCCTCTTTACGGCTTCTCTTTTTATCGCTTCATTATTTAATATCTTATCGGCGGCTTCGGCTTTTAAAGCCTCTTTTGCCTCTTTTATAGACATCTCTTTTTTAATGTTGTTTTGTCCCGCGCTTAGTATTTTGATAAAAGATTCTTGTACCTTTATCATCTCGGGGGGCATATTGTTTCCGCCGTCAAACTCTTCGTTTCCGTAAAGCAGTTCAACTTCTATATTTGAATTATCCAAATCCCCGCTTTTTAATCTCTCTTTCATTTTTTCATAACCTTGCTTATAAGCGTTTTGCTTATCTTCGTCGCTGGCTCCTTTCGGAAGAGGCGGCAAGAGTTTTTCCAATATAATCTTTTCTACATGTCTTTCTATAGCTTCTCTATTTTTTTCTTTGTGCTCGTTTTTGACAAGATTTAAAGCCGCAAGAGTCAAATCTCTCACCATAGATTCAACGTCGCGTCCGACAAATCCGACTTCGGTATATTTGCTTGCTTCTACTTTGACAAACGGAAGATTCATCATTTTGGCAAGTCTTCTTGCGATTTCCGTTTTTCCGACTCCAGTTGAACCTATCATGAGTATGTTTTTGGGCATAACCTCTTCTTGCATGGAGGGTTCTAATTTAAGTCTTCTATATCTGTTTCTAAGCGCTATGGCGATAGCCTTTTTTGCTTCAAACTGACCTATAATATACTCGTCTAAGTATGCGACAATCTCTTTTGGCGTCAAATTCATTGCTGTTTATTATCCTCTAATGTAAAAATTTTTATAGAGCGGTTTGTGTAGATACAGATATCCGCCGCTATCTCAAGACTCTCTTTTACCAAAGTCTCTTCGTCCATGTCGGTATGTTTATTTAAAGCGCGCGCGGCTGAAATAGCGTAATTACCGCCGCTGCCGATAGAGGCTATCTGTCCGTCTTCAGGTTCTACGACATCTCCCGTACCGCTTAGTATAAAGATATTTTCGCGGTTTAGTACTATCATCATAGCTTCTAAACGCCTTAGATACTTATCTTTGCGCCACTCTTTAGAAAATTCTACAGCCGATTTTAAAAGGTCGCCTTTTTTTTGTTCCAATATCTTTTCAAACATATCAAATAGATTAAAAGCGTCTGCCGTACTTCCGGCAAATCCGCCAAGAACGCTGCCGTTGTATAATTTTCTTATTTTGACAGCATTTCCTTTTAAAACGGTATTGCCGAAAGTTACTTGTCCGTCTCCGCCTATGACGGATTTGTTTTTACCTTTTAAAGCTAAAATCGTAGTTGCATGAAACATTTTATTCGCCTATAATCTCTACTGTCAGATTTGAGTGTATGCCGTGTCCCAATTTTATCTGAATGTCAAAAATACCCGTACTTTTTATCGGCAGTTCTATCTCTATATTTTTTTTATCTATCTCTATTTTGTGCTGTAATTCAAGTTCTTTAGCTATCTCCTCTTTAGTAATTGCGCCAAACAGACTCCCGTTTGCGCCTAAAGAGCGTTTAATAGCGAGTTTTATATTGCTAAGAGCTTTATCCGTTGTCTTTAGCCTCTCTATCTCCTCTTTTGCTTCGAGCGCTTTTTTTCTTTGCTCGGCTTCATATTGACGCACAACGTCATTAGTGGCAAGTTTTGCAAATCCTTTTCCTAAAAGAAAATTTTTGCCGTATCCGTCTTTGACCTCTTTTATTTCGCCTGTTTTACCAAGCCCTTTTACGTCTTTTAAAAGTAAAACTTTCATTAATTTCCTTTACTGTTTTTCCTGTTTTTTCCGCTTATGATAAATCTAAGAGCGTTTAGCTTTATAAAGCCTTCCGCATCTTTTTGGTTATAGACTTCGTCTTCTTCAAAAGTGCTGAATGCAGTGTTAAAGAGATTATCTGTTTTTGAATCTCTGCCTATAGTTATGACGTTTCCTTTATACAGTTTAAGTCTTACGGTTCCGTTTACGCTTGTTTGCGTTTTGTCTATTGCGGCTTGAAGCATTTCGCGCTCAGGGCTGAACCAAAAGCCGTTATATACAAGGCTTGCATATTTGGGCATTAATTCGTCTTTTAAGTGCGCCGCTTCTCTGTCAAGCGTTATACTCTCTATGGCGCGGTGCGCTTTTAGCATGATAGCGCCGCCCGGCGTTTCATAGCAGCCGCGCGATTTCATGCCTACATATCTGTTTTCCACTATATCCGTTCTGCCGATACCGTTTTTTGCTCCCAACTCATTTAATGCGGTGAGCATTTGCGCAGGAGTTAAATCTTTACCGTTTAGCTTTACGGGATTGCCGTTTTTATATTCTATCTCTATGATTTCCGCTTTGTCGGGCGCTTTTTCAGGGCTTAACGTCCATCTCCACATGCCTTCTTCAGGTTCTTTATTTGGATCTTCCAAAACAAGTCCCTCGTAAGAGATATGCAGCAGATTGGCATCCATGGAATAGGGCGATTTTTGACCTCTTTTTTCTATATCTATACCATGTTTTTGCGCGTATTGCAAAAGTTTTTCACGCGAGTTTAAATCCCACTCTCTCCATGGGGCTATTATCGTAAGGTCAGAGTTAAAATTCAAATATCCTATCTCAAATCTAACTTGGTCGTTTCCTTTGCCGGTAGCTCCGTGAGATACGGCGTCCGCTCCGGTAAGAGCCGCTATCTCGGCTTGTCTTTTGGCTATCAATGGGCGCGCTATGGAAGTTCCCAAAAGATATTCGCCCTCATACAGCGCATTTGCCCTAAACATAGGGAAAACATAATCTCTTACAAACTCCTCTTTTAAATCCTCTATAAAAATGTTTTCAGGCTTTATCCCGAGCGAGATAGCTTTTTGGCGTGCGGGTTCAACCTCTTCGCCTTGTCCTATATCGGCGGTGAAAGTAACAACTTCGCATTTATACTCGTCTTGCAGCCATTTTAAGATAATACTCGTATCAAGTCCGCCCGAATAAGCTAAAACTACTTTTTTAACGTTTTTCTTCATTATAAAATCCTCGCATAAAATAGGACTCAAATAATAGTAAAATTATATTAAAAATGATATTAAATGCCGATAGTTACATAAAGTGTGCTAAAATATAAGCATCTCAATAAAAGGACGACTTATGAAATATATTTTGCTATCCATAGCCGCGCTGTTTTTGTTTACGGGCTGCGCTTTAAAACATGATATCGCGCTTGTGGGATTTAACACAGAGGGCGTTTTGCAGGGCATATTTGATGAAAAGAGTCAAACTGTAACCGTTACCATGGAAGACGGCGAGATATTAAAGGGCAAATACAGTTCGTTTGACGATGACGGCGCGGTAACATTCGGCAATACCATAGGTTACTCATCCGGCGGCAGATACCGCAGAAGCGGCAGTTTTGGCGGTATTGGCATGGGGATAAATTTTGGCGCCGAGAGTAAAAAATACGCGCTTTTGACAAGCGAAACCTCCTCTTTAAAGATGGAGATAGCTATCATGCTGCGAAGCTGGACAAGAAACGGCATGGGCGAAGCGAAAACAAATGACGGAAGAGTCTATAAAATACAGTTTTAATAATGGGCGGACAAGATAGGCGCGTATCTGTTTTGTCAGAATATTTTTTAAACTTAACAAATTAATGCTACCGTTTTAATAAAAATAGATTTTTTAAGGCGAAAAGCAGATATATTTTCATGATTTTTTAAAAAATATGCTACAATCCTGCCCATGTTAGAAAAATCAATGAATCCTAAAACTATCGGTCTTATACTGCGAAAAGATACGCATTTAAAAAATGAGTATGAGAAAATTAAAGATATATTTGCCGCTCATAAGGCAGAAATTATTTTGGAAAAAAACAGCGCGAAAACTATCGGCTTAAACGGACTTTCCATGCAAAAATTGTGCTCTGTCTGCGATTTGTTGATTTCGCTCGGCGGAGACGGTACGCTGTTGTGGACGGTAAGAGAGAGTTTTCGTTTTCAAATTCCGATATTGGGTATTTGCGCCGGACGGCTTGGTTATTTGACTGTTTTAAAGATGGACGAACTTGAGAGTTTTGCGGTGCAGTTATACCGCAAAGAGTACAAAATAGACACAAGAGCGATGTTTGACGTAACGCTAAAGCGCGGCGATAAAGAGGTAAAAAGCGCGGCTTTTAATGAAGTGGTCTTTTCGCGCGCTAAAATCGCTTCCATGGCAACAATAGAAGCTTATGCCAACGGCGAACATTTTAACTCATATTTTGGAGACGGCGTACTGCTCTCAACGCCTAACGGTTCTACCGCTTACAATCTCTCATGCGGAGGACCTATCGTACTGCCTCAAACGCAAGCCATGATACTTACTCCTATCTGTCCGCACTCTTTGACGCAGCGTTCAATAGTGCTTTTCAACGAATATGAGATAACGCTGAAAAGTAAAGATAATACCGTTGTTATCATAGACGGACAGGATGTGTATGATATGCAGGATTTTGACTTTGTGAGCGTTAGATATGCAAAAGAGGGGGCAAAGTTGATAGGCAAAGCAATCCAGAGCGATTTTATCGCGCTCAAAGAGAAACTCTCATGGGGGCACAGGTGATAGAGAGTTTTTATCTGAAAGAACATTTGAGTTTTAAAGAGGAGAGGTTAAATTTTAAAAATGGGCTTATTGTCTTTTCAGGTCCCAGCGGCGCGGGAAAATCGCTCTTTTTTAACGCGCTTTTGTCGGTTTTTGGGTTTAACGTAAGCGAAGCGGCATTACTCGAAGCGGTCGCTGATAATGAATTGCCTTTGGACGAGTACGGCATAGAAAACGAGACGGTAACTATATTTAAATTTATAAAACAAAAGAGCGCGCGTTACTTTGTCAATTCGCAAAATATCTCCCAAAAAACGCTTAAACAGCTTGCTTCAAATTTTATCAGTTATCTCTCACTGCGCGATACGGGCGAGTTTGAAAACAGTTCGCTTTTGGCTCTGCTTGACGCGTATGCGGCGAAAAACGATACGATACATACACAAAAAATTGCCGACTACAAAGAGTGTTATGAAAAATTTATTCAAATAAAAGACGCGCTTTTAAAAATCAAAACCGAAGAGGCGAAAATAAATGAATTGAAAGAGTTTGCCGCTTATGAAATAGCTAAAATTGAAGCTGTAAATCCGAAAATAGGCGAAGATGAAGAGTTGATAGAATTTAAAAAAAGACTCTCTAAAAAAGAGAAGATACAAGAAGCTATAGTGCGGGCTGAAGCGATATTTGAAAGCGAACATGCCGTAAGCAGCGCGCTTGATTTGATAGGGCAGGAGAGCGCGCTGTTTGATGAAGCGATGAATTTTCTGCGCTTTGCGTTTGAAGAGGAGACGCAAAAGATAAACGAACTTGAAGATATTGATATAGAGAACGTATTAGACAGGATAGAGCAAATCAGGGCTTTAAAGACGCGTTTTGGTTCTATAGAAGAGATATTGGAGCATTTAAAAAAGCGCAAAGAGGAGTTAACTCATTATGAAAATATCAGTTTTGAGAAAAAATCTCTTGAGATAGATTTTGAAAAATCAAACGCTCTGCTTGACGCGGCGGCGCAAGAGTTATCCGCTTCGCGCGAAAAATTTTTAAAGCCGCTTGAAAAGCTTATCAACGGCTATCTTGAAAAGATGTATTTAAAACCTTGCAGCATAACTCTTTTTAAAATGCCCCCTTACGATTTGGGTGCGGAGGAGATGAGTGTAACTTTGCAGAATATAGAGATAAAAAAGGTGAGCGCAGGAGAGTTTAACAGACTGCGGCTTGGATTTATTGCGGCGGCAAATGAGATAAAAGCAGATAGCGGCGGAGTTTTGATACTTGACGAGATAGATTCAAATCTAAGCGGTAAAGAGTCCATGAGCGTGGCGAACGTCTTAAAAGAGATTTCGGCAAATTATCAGATATTTGCCATTTCGCATCATCCTCAGCTCTCATCTTGCGCCAAGCAGCATTTTTTTGTGTGGAAAAAAGATAACGAAAGTCATATAAAAGAGTTGGACGAAGAGGAGAGAATAGAGGAGTTGTCGCGCATGATAAGCGGAGCTAACATTACCGATAAAGCGCGTGAATTTGCAAAAAGTTTAAGACGGGATAACAGATGATAATAGACACTCACTGCCATTTAGACGATGGTAGGTTTGACGATGATTTGGATGAAGTGATACAAAGAGCTAAAGAGGCGCAAGTTTCGGGTATATTGATACCCGGAGCCGATATATTTGATTTACCCAAAGCAAAAAGAATTTCATACAAATACGATAATATTTTTTACGCCGCCGGCGTGCATCCGTATCATCATAAAGATTATAATGAAAGCGTTTTGGAAGAGTATTTAAAAGATGAGCGTTGCATAGCGGTGGGCGAATGCGGGTTGGACTATTTCAGACTGCCAAAAGACGAAGATAAAAAAACGGAAGAAAAAGAGGCGCAAAAAGAGGTTTTTATAGCGCAGATAAAACTTGCAGTTAAATTTAATAAACCGCTAATCGTACATGTAAGAGAGTCAAATCAAGACAGTTTTGATATTTTAAACGAATATGCCCTAAGCGCGGGCGTTACAGGGGTACTGCATTGCTATAATGCGTCCGAACTGCTGCTTGGATTGCAGGAAAATTTCTATTTTGCCGTTGGCGGGGTTTTGACTTTTCAAAATGCTAAAAATTTGTCAGATATTTTGCCTAAAATTCCAAAAGAGAGGCTTTTGTTTGAGACGGACGCTCCGTATCTTACGCCGCATCCTCACAGAGGCGGACGAAATGAGCCCTCATATACAAAATATGTTGTTGAAAAAGCGAGCAGCATTTTAAATATCAATACCGAAGATTTATCGAAAGTAAGTTCTGAAAATGCCAAACGCATTTTTAAAGCCTTTAACAAGGCTAACTCCGCTAAAATATTCGGTTAATTTTATTTTTAAGGATATAGATGAAACGATTGTTAGCAGTTTTAATACTAACAATGAACTTCTGTTTCGGTTATTTTATCGTGGAAGACGATTACGCTAAACAGGTAGAAGTATTAAAAAGTCTTGATATAGATACCTCTTTTTTGCAGGATTCTATTTTTGAGTCCATGAAAGACAATATAAGAAATTACAAGACAAAACAGTTTTTAAAAACGCTCGAGAATGGCGCGCAGTTTGTTCCTGTGCTGAAAAAAATGATAGAAGAAGCTGAAATACCCGATGTTTTTTTATATTTAGCTATGGCTGAATCCGGCTTTTCAACAAAAGCTTATTCAAAGGCGAAAGCGAGCGGACTTTGGCAGTTTATGTCGGCTACGGCTAAAAAGTATAATCTTTTGATTGACGATTATGTGGACGAGAGGCGCGATCCTGTGAAATCTACGGAAGCGGCGATAAAATATTTGCAGGTTTTGCACGATAGATTCGGCAAATGGTATCTTGCCGCTATGGCTTATAACTGCGGCGAGGGAAGAGTTTCCAGGGCTATAGCCGAGGCCGGTACGGATAATTTGTATGCGCTTTTGGATGAAAATAAAAAATATCTGCCCTTAGAGACAAGAAATTATATACGCAAAATAGTTACCATGGCGTATCTCTCTCAAGATGTGAATTTTTTATTGGATAACGGCGCGAGTTATGTATTAAACGGCGGCGATATGAGCTCTCCGTTTGTTAAAGTGGATGTATACGGAGGTTCGTCTTTGGCAGATGTGGCTGAAGCTATTGATATGCCGATACGCGAATTGCTTGCTTATAATACTCATTTAAAGTATTTTTTTACTCCGCCCAATAAAAACAGATATCATATCTATATTCCGTCCAATAAACTTACACGTTTTAAAAGCGATTTTAAGATGGAAAAAGGCAATTCAAAATATTATGTTTACACGGTGGCAAAGGGAGATTCTTTACAAAAAATAGCTAAGCAGTACGACGTAAGCTATAAAATTATAAAAGATTTCAACAGCATGCGTTCCGATACGATTAGAGCGGGACAAAAGCTTATAATACCAACTTCTTCCAATACCGTTAAGTATTATACGATACAAAAAGGCGACACTTTACAGTCAATCTCTACAAAATATAAATTAACGGTGGCGCAGTTAATGCAGACGAATAATCTTAAAGATTCTACAATAATCCCCGGAGTCAAGCTTGAAATACCAGCAAGCAATTAACGCGCTCATTGTAATTTTTGCGTTACTGTTTTTAAGCGGATGTACTTTCAAAAGCAGTATTGATGCAGGCGGCATAAAAGATTCTCCTCAAATGCACAAAGCGTCGATGAAGCCATATACTATAGCGGGAAAAACTTATTATCCCACGCAGGTAAGCGTTGGCGATACGATGAGCGGTATAGCAAGCTGGTACGGCAAAGATTTTCATGGAAAAAAAACTTCAAATGGAGAAACGTATAATATGTACGGCATGACTGCCGCGCATAAGACGTTTCCCATGAATACGATAGTCAAAGTTACCAATAAGCGCAACAACAAAACGGTTATCGTACGCATTAACGACAGAGGTCCGTTTGTGGCAAATCGCATTATAGATTTGAGTTATGCAGCGGCTAAACAGATAGGTTTGGATATAAGCGGAACAACTCCTGCGGTGATTGAAGTGCTTGGGTTTGAAGGCAAAGGAAGCGGCGGCAGTAAAAGCGTTGTTATAAATGATTTTGACGTGCAGATAGGCGCATTTAAAAATCCAAACGGCGCGAAGATTTATAAAGATGAGTATAATGTAGCAGGCGGCAGATATGAGGCGTTTATCAAAGACGGTTACCTCAATGGCGAGAGAATTTACCGCGTATGGCTTAGAGGTTTCGGCAGCGAGGCGGAGGCGAGAGATTTTATCTCAAAAAGCAGATATCAAGGCGCATTTATAGTGCGGGAAAAGTAGGATAAAGATATGACAAATATTTCGCGCAAAACAAAAGAGACGGATATAGAGCTTAGTCTGGAGTTAAACGGCGGCGGCAATAGCAAAATAAGCACGGGGATAGGTTTTTTTGACCACATGCTGGAGGCTTTGAGCAAACACGCGTTTTTGGATTTAAAGCTTACATGTAAAGGCGATATTGACGTGGATTTTCACCACAGCGTAGAAGATGTCGGTATCGTTATGGGACAGGCTTTACACAAAGAGATATTTCCCGTTAAAAATGTGGAGCGTTTCGGCGAAGCGACTATTTTATTGGATGAAGCTGCGGTAAAGTGCATTATAGATTTGAGCGGACGCGCTTTTTTCTTTTGCGATTTGCCGCTTGAAAACAAAGTAGGCGAGTTTGACGCAGAGCTTGCGGAAGAGTTTTTTAGAGCTTTGGTAACTAACGCCGCTTTGAGCGTGCATTTGACGTTTATACGTGGCAAAAATCGTCATCACATCATAGAAGCCGCGTTTAAAGCGTTTGCCGTAGCTCTTAGAAGAGCCGTCAGCGAAAACAGAAGAGCGTCAATACCCAGCACAAAAGGCGTGCTATGATAGAGCTTATAGTTCTTGACGTGGACGGATGTTTGACTGACGGGGGTATATTTTATACAAATGAGGGCGAAGCGGCAAAAGCTTTTAATGTCAGAGACGGTTTTGGTATCGTCTGCTGGCATAAAATAGGCAAAAAATGCGCGATTATCACAGGTAAAAGTTCCAAAATCGTAGAACATAGAGCAAGGGATTTGAATATCAAATATGTTTTTCAAGGCGTACAAGATAAGCTTGGCGTATTAAAAGAGCTGCTAAAAGAGCTTGATTTGGAACTTAGTAACGCAGCCGCTATCGGCGACGATACAAACGACTACAAACAGTTAAAAAGCGTCGGCTGGTCGTTCGCGCCCGCAGACGCGCTGCCGTTTATTCGCGAGAACGTTACGACCGTTTTAAAAAGCGGCGGCGGACAAGGCGCGGTAAGAGAGATGATAGAGATGATTGTAGATAAAGAGAATTTGCGCGGGGAGTTTGAAAAACCTTGGTTGTAAAAACGCTCTATTACTTTTTGTGCATATTTTTTATTATTATTTTTATGCTTATATCGCAGGATTCATACTCGCTTGATTTTGAAAATCTTGACGCAAACGAGCCTGCAATAGAGTTTTTTAACATAAAAGATTATAAGATTACACAAGAGGGCATAGGCGCTTACTCTACCGCAAGCAGAGCGCAGAGATTTGGGGATAGGGATATTTTGTACGATATAGATGTTTTGGTTATGAGAAAAGATGGAACGGACAGGCTTAAATCCGATAGCGGCACGCTTAAAAACAATGTCTTTTATCTGAATGGAAACGTTAAATATGAAAGAGCCGACCTCTCGTCTTTAGAGGCTGAAGCGGTAGAGTATCATGAAGACAATAAAACGCTTATCAGTAAAACTCCTTTTGCGTTTGAAACTAAAGGAATGAGAGTTTTTGGAGATGCGTTTGCGTATGATATGCAAAACGGACAGATGAACGCTGAAAATATTAAAGCGTTAATTCAAGCGAGGGATAGATGAGATTTGTTATCGTACTGTTATTGGTCGGCGTATCTGTTTTTGGAGTAGAAGTTCAAGTAACGGCAAAGAAAGGTTTTGTAGATGAAAAGGCATTTAAAAGCATTCTTAGCGATAATGTCGTTATCACAAAAGGAGACGATATACTTGCCGCAGACATGGCGGCAATAGATTTTAATCAAAACAAAGAGCCTTTAAAATACGAAGCGCAGGGAAATATCAGTGCAAATGTAACGGTAAATAATAAACGCTATCATATCGGCGGCGATACTCTCACGTATGACGTAACGCCCAATATATATACGCTCAAAGGAAGCGCGTTTTTAGAAGAGATTGACACTAAAAGAAAAGTATACGGCGATATTATTACGATTGACCAAAATAACGGCATTTACTCTGTGGACGGCGGCGAACAATCGGTAAAATTTATTTTTCAGATAGACGATACAAAAAAATAAAGAAGTAAGTAAGTGATAAGAGTTATTAAAGCCCAATTTGCCAAATCCTCTCCGAATATTGCCGAAGCGTTGGACGAGGGCGTTACGGAAGTACTGTTTTTGGGACGAAGCAATGTAGGCAAAAGCTCGTTAATTAACGCTTTATGCTCTAAAAAACAGCTTGCCAAAAGTTCATCTACGCCGGGTAAAACGCGGCTTATCAATTTTTTTGATATTGTATATGAAGATGAAGAAAAAAAAAGATTTAACGCGCGGTTTGTGGATTTGCCCGGATTTGGCTATGCAAAAGTCTCAAAAGAGGTAAAGAGAAAATGGGAAGAGTCTTTAAATGCGTTTATCAAAAAAAGAGTTTCCGCAAGGCTTTTTATCCATTTAATAGATGCGCGTCATATCGGACTTGAGATAGACAAAAGCGTTGGAGAGTATATAAACTCTATTTTAAGAGCCGACCAGAGAGTTTTAAATATTTATACAAAAGCGGATAAATTGACGCAAAAAGAGAGTTCGGCGATACTAAAAGATAAAAACGCGCTGCTTGTATCGGTATTAAAAAAGAGCGGTATTGATGAAGCAAATGAGAGAATTTTTAATTTGCTATTCGGAAAAGAGATATGATTATTTATAGAAAAGCGACGCTAAACGATATCTGCGGCATACAAAAACTTGTGCATGACGAAGTGATAAACGGTATCATATTGCCGCGCTCTGACGACGAAGTGGCTACAAATATCCGCTCATACACGTTGGCTGTACAAAATGATGAAATCGTAGGACTATCCGCTTTGCATATACATGCGCCGCATTTGGCGGAAGTAAGAAGCATAGTCGTAAAATGCGGATTAAGAGGCAGAGGCATAGGCGCTCAAATAGTAAAAAAACTTTTGGAAGAGGGCAGGTTTTTGGGCTTAAAACAGATATTTACGCTGACATATAAAAAGGAGTTTTTTGAAAAATTATCATTTAAAGAGATACCAAAAGAGTCTTTGCCTATCAGTAAAATTTGGGCGGATTGTATAAAATGCAGACATTTTCCAATATGCGACGAAACAGCTCTTATAGTAGATATTTAAAGCTATTTATTTTAGCGTTGGTACTACTGGTTTATCAGATATTTTCAAGCGTTTATATCTTTTTATCTCCGCTTGTCGGCTTTTTTTTCGTCTATATTGTCAAAAATTTTAAACGCGATAATCTTGAAGTCTATTTGGCGTTTTTATATTTATGTTTTTTTGAGTTGAATCAGGGGCTTTATCTCTTTTCTATCGTACTGCTGTTCGCGCTCTTTTATAGTTTTTTAAGATTGCGTATTGAAGCTATGTTTGAAAATAAAATGTGGATTATCTTGATAACAATTATAATTGCATATTTTGGCATATTTTTAATAAATACGTTTTTAGCTTATATTTTAGGGGGTGAATTTTTCTATTTTGGAGCAGCTTACTTTTTCTACATAATAATTGATACGGTTTTATCTATACTTTTATTAAAGCATGATAGATGAAAAAACGCGTATATATAGTACTTTTTTTCTTTGCTTTTGTGTGGATTTTACTTATCGGGCGCACCTTTTATATCAGCGTTAGATTAAATTCGCATTATGAAGAGTTGGCAAATAAAAACGCCGTCAAAACGGAACATCTGCCGCCTCTTAGAGGTATTATTTATGATAAGAAAAACCGCCCGCTCGCCGTTAATCAGCTTGGATTTGCCATAGGTATCAAACCGCAGTTGAGCTTAAAAGCGAATACGGAGAAGTTAGAGCGAGAGTTAGATTTTTTAGTGCGCGAAATTCCGTCATTAAATAAAGAAAAACTTAAAGCCAAATATCTCAAAAACGACTCTTTATATGAGCACAATATCGTACAAGTTGTAGATTTTTTACTGCATGACGAAGTGATAGCGAGTTTTTCAAAAATAAATTTGCGAGAAAATCTCTCCATTTATCCCATATCGCGCCGTTACTATCCGTACGGCATGACAGCTTCGCATATTATCGGCTATGTCGGAAGGGCAAACCGCGAAGATTATGCCGATCCGATAGCTAAACTTACGGGCTCCATAGGAAGAACGGGCATAGAAAAATATTATGATAACATCTTAAAAGGCGAGAGCGGCATACAGCTTAGCAAAGTAAACGCGATGAATAAACAGATAGAGCTTATAGAGCGCAAAGCCCCTGTGAGTAAAGATATATATCTTAGCATAGATATAGATTTGCAGCGTTATATTTCGTCTTTATTTACGGATAAATCGGGTTCGGCGATAGTGGTTGATTTGAGCGACGGCTCTATACTGGCAGCTGTGAGTTTTCCCGAATACGACCCGAATAAATTTGTGGCGGGTATTTCGCATGAGGATTGGAAAGCGCTTTCTACGGACTTTAATCACCCTTTTACAAATAAATTCATAAACGGATTGTATCCTCCCGGCTCTGTTGTAAAAATGGGCATGTCGCTGGCGTTTTTAAACACAAAAGAGATAACGCCCGGCACGACTTTTGACTGTAAAGGTTCTCTGGAGTTTGGAGGGCGTACATTCAGGTGCTGGAAACACGACGGACATGGCATTACGAATATGAAAAAAGCTATCAGAGAGAGCTGCGACACATATTTTTACGAGGGTTCTTTGAAAGTCGGCATAGACGCTATTTCACCGATACTTGAACGGCTTGGATTTGGCTCTAAAACGGGCGTTGATTTGCCAAATGAGTTTATTGGCGTCGTACCCAGCAAAGAGTGGAAAATGAGGCGTTATGGCGAATCATGGTTTCATGGCGAAACTGTTATCTCTTCTATCGGGCAGGGTTTTTTTCTATCTACATCCATGCAGATAGCGCGGCATACGGCAATGCTGGCGACAGGACAAAACATCACGCCTCACTTTTTGCAAAAGATCAATAATGAAAATGTAGAGTACGAAATGAGCGATACGGTATTTAACGATATAGAAAAACGATATCTGCCGCTTATACGGGAGGCGATGATGGAAGTCAGCAACAATCCCATGGGTACGGCTTATCGCAATACGCGCGCATCTAAAGTAAAAATCGCAGGTAAAACCGGAACGGCGCAAGTTATAAGTCTGCCGCAGGAAGAAAAAATAAGAATGAAAGAGAGCGAATTAGAATACTATCAGCGTTCTCATGGTTTGTTTACATCGTTTGGTCCTTATAAAAATCCTAAATATGCCGTAACGGTTTTAGTAGAACATGCAGGCGCGGCGGGTCCGGCTACAACGATGGCGTCAGATATCTACAATAAACTTTACGATATGGGTTATATCGCAACTTTGGAATGACCCCGCCGCAAAATACTTGCGGCATGGTCTCATTGCGCGCTCTTTTTGCATACATTTTGACCGACAGATTAATCATAAGTATAATTAAGAACATTTTGGTTAAAATGAGTAAATTTTTCCAACTTAGGAGTCAAAAATGGACGGCTTATCTATCATAGAAATATTTTTAATCGCTGTGGCGGTTGTCGTTATACTGGTCATATACAAAGGCGTGGTTATAGTGCCGCAGGCGGAGATACACATGGTGGAGAGACTTGGTAAATTCAGCCGAAGCCTTAGCGGCGGATTTCATATAATCATACCTTTTTTTGATAGAGTGCAGACAATTTTAAGCACCAAAGAACATATCATCAATATCCCGCGTCAACCGGTTATCACGCGCGATAATGTTACGATACAAATAGACGGTATAGTTTTTATCGCCGTAGTGGATGCCTATAAGACTACATATAACGTTACGAATTACCAAGTAGCGGTGTCCAATCTTGCTTTGACGACACTAAGAAGCGAGATAGGTTCTATGACGCTTGACGAGATTTTGAGTAACCGCGAAAAGATAAATTCGCGCATTCTTATCATACTTGACGATGCGGGTTCTAACTGGGGAACAAAAGTTACGAGAATAGAGATAAGCGATATAGCCGTACCCAAAGAGATACAAGAAGCTATGAGTATGCAGATGAAAGCCGAACGCGAAAAAAGAGCGATAGAGCTTAAAGCGCAGGCTGAAAAAGAGGCTGTCATAAGACAATCCGAAGCTTATAAAGCGGAGCAGTTTTTGAAAGCCGAAGCGATAGAGCGTTTGGCGGATGCAGAGGCGTTTCAGGTAAGAGCGGTGGCAAAAGCTCAGCAGGAGGCTATGAATATGATATCGGAAGCCATGAGCAAAAATGAAAAATCGGCAGAGTATCTGTTGGCAAAAGATAGAATATCCGCTTTTAACGAATTGGCTAAAAATCCGTCAAAAGACAAGATAGTAGTGCCTTATGAAGCGGTAGATTTGGTAGGCTCTTTGACAATTTTAAAAGATTTGTTTACAAAAACGGATAAATAATGTGGATATTAATCATAGGCGTCGCTATTTTAGCGCTTGAGATTGCGGTTGGGAGTTTTTATCTTTTATGGTATGGACTCGGACTTATCGTAAGCGGTGCAATTGGATGGGCTATAGGCTCGGAGGATTGGGTAACGCAGGGCGTGATAGGACTTGCTATCGGACTTGTGTTGATGATAGCCTTTAGAAGACGGCTTGCGGAAAAAATGCTTGGCAAAAAGATAAAAGACGAGTTTTTATTAGAAGAGGGCGAAGGCGTTATCAAAGAGGGCGGTTTGGTAGAGTTTCGCGGCACAACATGGCAGTACGATAAAGATAAAAAAGAGAGTTTTGAGATAAATGAGAGAGTTATCGTAAGACCTTCAAAGACAAATAGAGTGTTTGTGAAAAAAATCGTTTAATAGTACATGTACGTCTAATAAGTTATCAATTCAAGCGGGTTTATGTGATAGTTTTTTTGCGTAACTTCAAAAGTTAAATCTCTATCTATTCTGCCTATCACATAACCCTTTTTTATCTTTTCGCCCGCTTGAATAGTCGGCGCGATTTTTGAGAGCTGCGCATAAATTGTATGAATACCATTAGAATTTTCAACAATCACAACGTTTTTCAGTATTGCAGTCTCTTTGGCAAAGACTACTTTGCCGTCAAGCACGTTTTTTACTTCGCTGTTTGGCATGGATGAACGCAGTACGATTGATTCGTTAAAAATCTTTATATTATATATCGGGTCTATATAATCGCCGAACTTTTGCTCTACCGTGAATGTGTTAAGCGGAGCGATAGTTTTTGCGCCTTTGTATGAACGTACTTTGCTTGTTTGATAGGACGAACCGAGTTTTCTGACGCTTTCAAAATTGTCAGGTACAACAACGGCTGTTACATTTTTGTCCCGCTCCAAAATCTTTAATCCCTCCAGCGTTTTTTGCAGTTCCGCTTTCTCATTTTGAATAGTTTTGATACGCGATACGTACTCTCCTTTCTCTTTTTCTATATTGTTTATAGTTTTGGTTTTTTTGCTTTTCAATATATCTAAACTCTTTTTTTTGGACGCCAGCTCGTCTATGGTGCGCTGTATTATCTTCAGCCTCTCGCTTGAATGGCTAATGCGTTCATTTATATTGTCGTATTTTTTAGAATACTCTTCAAAATCTCTGTTTGCCGCCGTACCAAGTTGCTTTAACGCTTCGTTTGTTATGATACCCTCTAAACCCTCTTCATAATCTTTGTCTATAACCAAAAAATATGAAAAATCTTTTGCTATTATCTCTATAAGGCTATTTTCTATCTCTTTTTGCTCTTTTTGAAGTTTTTGATTATTTTTTTGAAGCAGCACAAGCTCGCCTCTAATATTATCCACCTCTTTTTGCTGTTTAATTATCTCGTTATTAAGTTTGTCAATCTCATTTTGCGTTTTTTTAAGCTCTCCCTCCTCTTTTTGAAGCGTTTTTGATATTTCGCCAAGCTCGCGTTTCAGGCTTTTTTCAAGCTGTTCTTTATTTTCTATCGTCTTTGCGCTATTGATTATTTGAGAGTTTGTATCGGCGAATACAGAGCATATCAACGACAAAATCAAAAAAAACTTTTTCATTAAACCTGTTTTACTTTCATCATCGCCAAAGTCGTTGAAACGATAGATATAACAAGCGCGATACCAAGCAATATGCCGCCTTCTGACAGTATATTAAACGATGGAACGTAAATGTCCAATTCTGCCAATGCGCCGACCGCAATTGAGATTTTATCAATCAGATAAAAAATCGCCGCCGTACAAGATGCCGCTATTATAGAATCCGTAATTGCCATTTTATACAAAATCGCGCTCTTTTTAAAAAATGAAGCTCCGAAAAGATTCATCACAAACATTCTCTCTTGATGCTCATACGTCCAAATGCGCATCTGTTTTGTGATAAGAAGCAGCGAAATAATAGTGATAAAAGCGGCAAAAACGGTTACGACAAAATTTAAAAGGTTTAACATGCGATAGATTTTATTGTACGTTTTGGCAAAAATCTCCACTCTTGTGATTGAGGGATATTTTAAAAGGTCGTTTTTCAGCGAATCTGCGATATTGGAAGATGGGAAACGCTCAAGTTTCAGCGTATAAAAATTCGGCATGGATTCTTTGAGTGTTTGCGCATGCCTGTAGGCTATATTATCTTTAACGCGCGTCAAAACATTTTCCGTATCAATCTCTTCTACAGATTTGATAATCGGCTTATATTTTATGAGCTCCTCTTTGTCAATAGCTGCATTTGAACTGATAATTACGGAGTAATCGTCCACGAGGTAATTTTCATACCCTTTTATAATTTTGTTTACAAACACGACAAACTGCAGACTGCAAAGCAGTACGAAGAGCGAAAAAACAACGGAAAAGTGGTTTCTAAACAATTTCATGCAAAAAGCCTTCGTCTATAAAAAAGTGTTTGTAATGAATATTGATTGTAGAGGGTATATGGTGCGTTACTACAACTACGGTTGTGTTTAAAAACTCTTTCGCGCTGCGCAGCAGATTCCAAATCACTTCGCTTGAATAATCGTCAAGATTGCCCGTAGGCTCATCTGCCAATATCAGCACGGGATTGTGCGCTAATGCCCTTGCCATCGCGACTCTTTGTTGTTCGCCGCCGCTTAATTCCAACGGATATTTATTTGCTTTATGCAAAAGTTTGACATGTTTTAAAAGCTTATGCGCTTGATTGATACAGATAGATTTTGCAAAACCGTTTATTGTCAGCGGCAGCATAACATTTTTTTCAATCGTCCATTCGTTTATCAATCTATAATCTTGAAAAATAATGCCGATATGACGCCTTAGGGTATTCAACTTTGCGCTGGTGATATTTTTCATATCAGCTCCGCATACGTTTAAATTTCCTGCGCCGGGCGTTATTTCTCCGTATATGGATTTTAATATCGTACTTTTGCCGCTGCCGCTTTTGCCGACGATAAATACAAAATCTTTTTGTTCTATAATAGCCGTAGCATCTACGATAACAGGTTTGCCGCCATACCCCAAGGAGAGCGAACTCATCTCTATTAGACTACTCATGTAACCACTTTTTTATAACCTCATGCGCTTTTTTGTTGGCTTTTGTCGCATACGCGCTATTTGGAAAATATGATATTTTACTATCATGTATAACGATAAATAGATGTTCGGCTCTTTCATAAGCTCCGAACGCGGCTTTTATCACAGCTCTTTTAAAGCCTGCATGTATCTCTTCAAAATGCACAAAAAAATCTTCTCCTCTAAAAAGTCTGGGAGTAAAATCTCGTATAATTTTATCAATATTATTTAAATAATCAAAGCCAAGTTTCGCTAAAGGGCTATTTTCAGGATACGATTGGGTATTAGTCAATGTAACATCGTAGATATTTTTATCCAATCTTTTCCATCTGTCTTCGTATTTACTGCTGATTTCAAGGTCAAAATTTTTATAAATTCTCACGTCTGCGCGCGGACTTTGCATGAAAATATCAAGCGCGTAAGCGTAATACATGTAACTATCCGTTCTAAGTTCCAGCGTACCGCCCGCTTTTAAAACTCTTAAAGCTTCGTTTACAAAATATGGACTTATAACCCTTCTGTGCGGTTTTTTATCCCATGGAACAGGAAAATGTACGAATATTTTAGAGATAGAGTTTGAGCGCAAAAATTCCATCAAAATCCTAGAATCGTAATCAATTAAAATCACATTTTTAAGACCCATAATATCGCACTGTTTAGCGGCTTGCTCAATGGAGGGTTTGTGTATCTCTATACCGATTATAAGTTTTTCGGGGTTGTTTTTAGCTTGATATAAAAGATGTCTGCCGCTGCCAAATCCTATCTCCAAAAACAACTCTTTGTCAAATACGAAATTTTGCGCGAAAAAATCTACCCCTTTAATGATAGGATTTCTCTTTTTTAATCTGTTGGAAGAGGGGGCGATATTGCTTGAGACAATATCAAATGCGGCTTTTTTGGCGTACTCTTCAAGCGCGTTTTGCAAAAATATAACCTGCGAAGGACGCGAAATTTTTTCGCCTTTTACTATGATTTTAGGCTCTTTGCCTTTTATCTGTATAAAAAACTCCTCTTCTTCGCATCGCGCCAAAATATATTCCGAATTGTCGGAATTTACTTCCCATAAAAAATCGCACCTGCCGCTTTTAAATGGAAGCGCAGGCTTGATAATAGTCTTAGTTATGAAATTAGGCATAGACTATTTTGTAATATTCGGTATAGTAATAGCAGCCTTTGCCGACGGCTTGGATATAAGTCCGTTAACGTCAATAGCGTAAACGGTATAATTATATTCTATTCCCGCCAATACGTCGCTGTCTACAAAAGTATTGCGCATTACATTTGTATAAATTAACGTACCGCTCTTGCTTACGCGCTCTATTTGATATTTGGCGGCTCTGTTTGAAGTGTCGTTCCAGCCGATAAGCACTTTTGCCGCGTCATGTTTTATTATATTTATAGACGGAGCGGACGGGATTTCAAGCGTAGAACCCATAACAGGCACAGCCTGCCTTTGAGATTCTAAACCGTCTTTATCCGTAGCCGTTACATAATAGTATCTCGCCGCGCCGTCTTCGTTTATTGTGTCTTCATAGGTTAAAGCTTTTGTTTTAACTAAAAGAGTATAAAATAGATTTGAAAAATTAGCTCTATAGACATTATAATGCGAAATATCTTTATACGAAGAAGCGTCCCATGAGATAGCTATCTTTTTGGGTAAATTATGAGTAGATCTGAGATTTTCTACAACGGGAGGAAGCTGTTTTGTCTGCGCTTCCACTACATGGCTCGGCGCAGATAAAATTCCATCGTAAGTTTTGGCTATAATTCTATATCTATACGATTTGCTGTCAGCCAATTTATCGTCTATATACTCCGCGCTTAATCTGCCCTCTACCGTTGCCAAGCGAGACCATTTTGCAGAGCTAAAATCGCTTCTTTCAATAACATAAGAGGATACTCTCTCTGAAGGATGCGGACGCCAAATCAGTTTTATACGACCCGGAAGTCCGACCATAGCCTGAATAAAAGGTACGGGTTCAATGACGCTTTTAGTGCCCGTTTTTATAGTTTCGCTTGGTTTTGATTCGCGTTTATCTTTTGAAAAAACGCTGATTTTGTAAATATAAAGAGTTCCCGGAGTAAGATTTGTATCCGTAAAATGCGAAGCGTATCTATCGCTTATTGTTGCTACGCGGTTTAACGTACCGTTATTATCAATAGACTTGGCTCTATAGATGTGATATCCCTCAACGTTTAAATCATGTATCGGCGACCATTCAAGAGCGATTTGCGTTATATCCGAAAGCGTTTTAATATCCGTGACAGTAGGCAAATCCGGATTAATAGTCGGTTTTTGCGGAACGGTTGGATTTTGACAAGCGCTAAAAAGCAGTATCAAAGCGCAAAGCAATAGTGTCGGCGCGAAGCGTTTCATAGAGTTTCTCCTTTGTAAAGAATTTTAACAGCTGTTCTCTGAAATCATCATACAAGTCCGCCGTAAAAATCATCTTTTCGCCGCTTGCAGGATGAATTAAGTATAAGCGGTAAGCATGCAACATAACTCTATCAATTTTATCTTTTTGGCTCTTAAAACCGTATAAATTGTCGCCCAAAATATGCCGTCCGAGCGCATTTAAATGCGCTCTTATTTGATGTGTTCTGCCTGTGAATAGTTTTGCGGCGATTAACTCTATCTGCTTGTTTTCATTGGTCAAGAGCGGACAAAACGCGCTTTTTGCGCTTCTGCCGTTTTGGACGACAGCCATTTTCAGGCGGTTTTTAGGGTTTCTGCCGATGGGTTTATCCACTATAACGTCATTTTTTAGCGGGTAATCTATAAGCGCGAGATAATAACGCCCTAAAGTTCTATTTTCAAGCTGTTTTGCTAAATTTGCATGAGCGGCGTTATTTTTGGCGACAATAAGCGCGCCGCTTGTCCCTTTGTCTATTCTGTGGACTATGCCGCTGCGTTCTTCGCCGCTTAAAGTAGATAAAGAGATATTTTTGGATTTGAGCCAATCAACTAAAGTAGGCTCTTTGACGCTTGGAGCAGGATGTACCGTTAGATGCGGCGGTTTGTTTATAATTAAAATATCGTCATCTTCAAAGATTATCGGAATATCAAAATCAACCGCGCTTTTTTCGCTTTTTTTCGCTTCCGGAAACTCTACGACAACAGTATCGTTTTTATTTAATTTTAATCCCGCTTTTGTCTGAATTGTGCCGTTGACGGATACGAGGGCGTTTTTTATGAGTTCTGTAACGCTGTTTCTTGAAACGTTAAGTTCGGATGTTAAGAAATGATCTAAGCGTATATTTTGACATACGCATGCAAATATTTTTGTCTGCACTTTCATACCTATTTAGTTATTATCTGTTATAATACAAAAAAAATTTTAAAAGCGGATTTTAAATTGCTTTATATAGACAGACGAATTATAACTCATTTTGACTTTCTTATACCAATTATCGTAATTCCGATTATCGCGCTTTCATACTATCTTGTTTCGGAATCAAGTTCTATGCTTGCAACCAAACAGCTTATCTATTTCTCGGTAGGTTTTTGCGCGTTTTTATTCTTTTTTCTGCTTCCGATTAGAAAAATAGAGTGGCTTATTCCATTTTGTTACTGGGTCGGTATCATATTTATAATTATTGTGGAATTTTTGGGTTCAAAAAAACTTGGAGGTCAAAGGTGGCTTAGTCTGCCGTTTACGGATTTTACCATCCAGCCTTCAGAAATATTTAAGCCGATTTTTCTATTGATGCTGTGCTATCTTATCAAACAGAGTCCGCCGCCGCAAAACGGATACTCTTATAAAGATTTTGCGAAGATGAGTTTTTTTATACTGCTGCCGTTTATATTAATAGCCATACAACCCGATCTTGGAACGGCGGCGGTACTTTTGGTTATGGGATGCGGCGTATTGTTTATCATGGGCGTAAATAAACGGATATGGATAATTCTTGCCGTTGTTGTTGCGATGGTTAGCCCGATTATATATAACTATTTTTTACATGACTACCAGAAAAGGAGGATAGAGACTTTTTTAGACAGCGCAGAAGATTGCGAAAATTGTCATCAGGTGAGACAATCTATAATAGCCATAGGTTCAGGCGGGTTATTCGGCAAAGACAAAGAAGAGGCGACGCAGACGCAGTTTAAATTTTTGCCTATAGCGACAAGCGATTTTATTTTTCCCGCTCTTATTGAACGCAAAGGTTTTTTTGGAGGAGTTGCGCTGTTTTTATTGTACGCTCTTTTGATATTTCACTTAATAACGCTCGCGCTTGATTTTAAAAATGATCATTTTACGCAGGTAATGGCTGTGGGGATTGCGTTTTTGCTGTTTGTACATGCGGGGGTAAATATCGCTATGACGATTGGTTTTGCGCCGGTTGTAGGCATTCCTCTGCCGTTTTTCAGTTACGGCGGCAGTAGTTTTATCACTTTCATGATATTTTTCGGCATTTTAGAAAATTTACTGGCATTTCGTTTTGACCCTACGCACAAATCAATAAAATATCGCTGATAAATTGTTTTTTAAGGAAAGATAGTTATAATTCTACCCTTAAAACTTTGGGTCCTTAGCTCAGTTGGTTAGAGCAATCCGCTCATAACGGATTGGTCGCAGGTTCGAGTCCTGCAGGACCCACCATGCTTCTTTAATTATACAATATCGTTAAATGATTATTTACCAAAAAATATATGCCCGCAGCAACATCGTCAAATAATCTATAAATTAAGTTTATTTAGAATAAAATAGAACTTTTATTTTTAGGAGATACTTCATGAGAAAAATAGCCGTTTTCGCGTTAATCTTACTTATTTTACTTGGCGGATATTTTGCGTTTAGCGTTTATTATACAAATAAGAAGGTAACCGCTTTTTTCAACCATAACAATGGCGTTTTATATGAGTCCGCAGGATTAAAATGGAAATTGACCCAAGCCGATGCAACGCTTTTTGAAGGCGCTTATAAAACGGAAGTTACGATAGATGACAAACTATTCTTAAAACTGGAGCATGAAGCTGTATTTGGCATGAGGTTTAATCCTTTCAAAATCGGCTCCATAGATACAAAAGGCGAGATTATTTTAAACGATGACGAAACGTCTGAAATTTTACAGCGGGAGTTTAATGTCAAAAGCGATGTAATAATCGGCGGAATTGAGGGAAGTATAGCCGTAAGCAACGGCAGTATCGGCATATATGACGTCTATTCCGAAGGGAGCAATAATATAACTTGGCAGGATATGAAAGCCGATTTTTTCATATCTTTTAAAAGAGATAAGTTTAATTTTGATGCGGATATCCCGTATATTAGATTTGACGGAGTATCCGGTGAATTTTTTGTTTTAGAAGGGCAGAAATATAAATCGCAATCCGTTAAAAAAGAGGGGCTTTGGATGGGCGATTCGGATATTGCTATGAGCAAAATAGAGTTTTCTGACGGACATTCAACCGACTTTTTACTATCAAAGCTTAAATTCAGCTCAAATATTGATGTGGGAGAATCTTCAACGCTCAAAAATACCAATAAAATCTCGTTTGACGAATTTAAATACTCCAATATTGAAACTGCGGCGGATATATCGTTGAGCGATATTGTGCTTAATTTTAATCTTGAGAATTTTGATTTGGAGAGTATGAAAAAACTGACCGAAGCTTTGCGGCAAATAGATACTGCAAACAGTAATCAGGCAAGTTTTGTCATGTTTTCGCTTTTCGGATATATGTCGGATATTCTCGCTAAACATCCCAAAATAACGATTGAAGAGTTCAGCGGCAAACATGCCAACCAAAGCGGTAAAATAAGCGGTTTTATACAATATATTGGAGACGGAGATTTGATGAATGTCTATGCAGATTTTGATAAAGATATTATCATGAAAATGGATTTTGAGTTTACTAAAGAAGCTCTTAAAAAATATTTTGAACAAAAGATTAATACGAATTATTACGGATACGATACGGAAGATGACGAAGCGTTTCAAAAGACATTGGATGAAGAGATTGATTTAGGTATTGAAGCGTTTGAAGAAGAGACGGGAATGAGAGCGCAGGATGGGCTGTATAAAAGCGTGCTGGAATTTAAAGAGAGCAATTTTTTTATAAACGACAGATTATATAAAAGCGATATTGAAGAGAGTTACAATTTTTAGGAGCTGCGAATGAAAAAGGTTATATCTATTTTAGCGGGTATTGCGGTATTCGCCGTACTCTATTTTTGTTTTAGCGTTGCTTATGCAAATTATCAAATCCATAAAACTTTTACGGATGAGGCAAGCTATTTTGACAGGTTTGGCGTCAAATATGAATTAATTGAGCAACAAAGAGGGCTTTTTAGTTCTATATATAAAACAAAATTATCAACTATAATATCAAGCAATGCCGTCTCAAGCGTAACGATAGAGAGCAAAGCCGCATTTGGCGTAAAAAGCTTTGATATTTTTAAAATCGGTTCTATATATGTTACTTACAATTATGACGATACTACAAAAGCTCTTTTAAAAAGCGAATATTTGATAAATCAGAATATTACTATGGATATTAGATTTGACGGAATAGAAGCCGTTGTAAAAACCAAACCACAAAATTTTGAGGCTGCTACGGATTACCATGGTAAAGAGTTAATCTATAATTATAACTCCGGCGTCAGTACGCAGTATATAAAAAGCTCGTTCGACGCAAAAACTTTTGTTATAAAACACCATATGGAAAATATCGTAAATGACACGCGGGAGTTAGCGCTTATCAATGTAAAAGATTTGACTTTTGATATAAATTTTAATAGAAACAAGCTGAATACTTGGATAGGCGAAGTTAAAATCGGAGCAAAAAATTATAATATAACAGCGCAGGGCTATAGACGGCTTGATACGCATATAACAAATTACAGTGTAAATATTGCCGCAAATGAGCAAAGCGACGGCTTGATGTCTTTAGGTTTTAAAAGCGGCGCAGATGAGTTCAAAGTCTTATCAGATGAATTGAACGTTACCATAAAAGATATACTTTTAGATATAACTATTTCAAATTTAGACCAAAATGGTGTCGGCGATATTGTCAATAAACTCTCAAAAATCAATCTTGCCATGAGAGATAGAGAAAAAGAGATAATTCTCTCGTCTGCCGGGGTTGATGCGATGCAGCTTTTAAATACTCGTCCTACTATAAATTTTAATTTTGCGGGAAGCTTTAACGGCTCAAAAATAAATCAAATAAGCGGTTATATACAGTATACGGGCGATAATGCGTATAGTTTCAATCCGTCTAATTGGCAAAAATATTTAGACTTTGAATTTAAATACAGCATTGATAAAAATATGCTTGTATCGTTGCTGCAAAAAAATGCAAGAGAAAGATATAAAAGAACTGATTTAACTTCGGAAGAGATAGAGTTTTTGGTTGAAAAAACGACGCAGGATACGCTCAATAAGTTGCGTTCATTTGGCACAGACGATATAAATGCGGACGTAATAACGGGCGTATTTAATAAAAATACTGCAGCTTCATTGTAGATTAATATATGCGCGTTTTTGACAATGCGGTAAAAAGCGCGCATGAGTTGCCAAAAAAAAGTAAAAAATCAATAAAATTACACATTTTCTAATCAAAACAATAGCTTAAAAATATTATAATATTGAAATTCAATCAATCAAAATGATAGCGTAAAATTTATCATTAGTAAATTTATTAGGGGTTAAATAAATTGAGCGTTTTAGGCATAGGGGCTGTAAGTTCTACTAAAAAAATCGGTAACTTTATAACGCATTTCGTCAAACAAGAGTCGTTTGGCGGTATTTTATTATTTATTGCCGCTATTTTAGCGTTGTTTGCCGCTAATTCGCCGTTTTTATCAGAAGAGTATTTCGCGCTGTGGGAGATGAGATTTGGCATTACCATAGGAGATTTGAGTTTTATAAGAGATGCTCATTTTTGGGTAAATGACGCTTTGATGGCGCTCTTTTTTCTCATGATAGGACTTGAGGTGAAACGAGAAATTTTGGTGGGCGAGCTTTCAAGCTTTCAAAAAGCTATTTCGCCGATATTTGCCTCTGTCGGCGGCATGGTTTTTCCTATCATCATATTTTTATATTTTACATGGAACAGCGAACATGTGCGCGGTTTTGCGATACCTATGGGTACGGATACGGCGTTTGCGCTTGGCGTTTTGATGCTGCTTGGCAGCAGGATACCGATAAAATTGAAAGTATTTTTGGTAACCTTGGCGATTGCCGACGATATCGGTTCTATTTTGGTTATTGCCGTCTTTTATTCGGGCGACATATCGCTTGACTATTTAGCGTTAGCTCTTAGCGTAACGGCTGTTTTACTGCTTTTTAACAGATTTGGCGTGCGAACGCTCACCGTGTATCTTATCGGCGGTTTGGCATTATGGTATTTTTTTTATAAAAGCGGCATTCATGCAACGATTTCAGGGATAGTTTTGGCTTTTACGATACCGATTTACTCAAAAATAAGCAGTTCAAGCTTTTTGGAAAATTTGAGGCTTGCAACAAATGTTTTTTACTCAAGCGCGACTAAAGATTCGCAGCAAGTGCTTTTAAACGCAAAACAGAACAACGCTTTGGAAATGATAGCGCAGGCGTATGACGAAGTACAAAGTCCGCTTGTAAGGCTTGAGCGCAATCTACACCCGCTGAGCGCCTATTTTATTATGCCCGTATTTGCCTTCGCAAATGCCGGAGTTATAGTTGAGAGCGGTTTTGAGTTCGACAGCCTCTTTTGGGGAATAGCGTTAGGACTTTTTCTTGGAAAACCTTTGGGTATATTTGTATTCACGTTTATTTTGGATTTTCTCGGTATCTCAAGAAAGCCCAGCAATCTTACGTGGACGCAGATATTTGGCGTAGGACTTGTAGCCGGAATCGGCTTTACAATGTCTATACTTATATCAAATCTTGCCCTCGGCGGCAAACTCGCGGCACATGCGACGCTTTCGGTTTTGCTTGCATCGCTCGCGGCTACGATAGTGTCTATGGGCTTTTTCTTTATATTCTCAAAAAAAGATGATTTGGCGACTGCCGCCGTTTCAAAAGATAAAATATGATTTTAAGGAAACAAAATGCAAACATTTACCGTACCAAGTTATCAGCTGCTCATTAAACAGCTTCTTTTTACGCCCTTATCGTATAATCCAAATCAAGAGATTGTTTACAAAAACAGTTTTCGCATGACTTACGCCGCATTCCATGAACGCGTCTGCAAGCTTGCCAATGTTCTTACAAAGCTTGGCGTCAAAAAAGGTGACACGGTAGCCATTATGGATTATGATTCGCATAGGTATTTGGAGTGTTATTTTGCTATACCGATGATTGGCGCGGTCATGCATATGGTAAATATAAGACTAAGTCCGGAACAGATACTCTACACAATCGACCACGCGCAAGATGACGTTTTACTCATACATCATGATTTCATACCCATACTTGAACAAATAAGAGGCAGAGTGGATACCATCGGTAACTACATTTTGATAGCAGACGGCAGCGAAACAACGCAAAGCATAATCCCTTTCATGGGCGAATATGAACAGTTATTGGAAAAAGCGGACAGCAAATTTGATTTTCCGGATTTTGACGAAAATACACGCGCAACGACATTTTACACGACAGGCACCACAGGAATGCCAAAAGGCGTATATTTCACGCATCGCCAATTAGTGCTTCATACTATGGGCGCACTGCTTAGTCTCTCTTCTTACGCCGAACATGCCAATTTTAATCAAAGCGACGTATATATGCCGATAACTCCGATGTTTCACGTGCATGCATGGGGTATTCCCTACATGGCTACATTCATGGGCGTAAAACAGGTGTACCCCGGTAAATACATACCTGACGTTTTGCTTGATTTGATACAAAAAGAGGGAGTAACATTTTCACATTGTGTGCCGACAATACTCCATATGTTACTAAATTCACCCAAAATTAATGAGGTTGATTTGAGCAGATGGAAAGTTATAATAGGCGGCGCTTCTTTGTCTCCGGCTCTTGCAATAGCCGGATTAAACAAAGGAATAGATATATTTTCAGGGTATGGAATGAGCGAAACTTGCCCGATTTTATCTTTAGCAAGATTAGACAAACAGACGCTTGCAAAAGATTATGAAGAGCAGGCAAAAATCAGAACTAAAACAGGCGCTCCTCTTGGTTTGGTAGAGATGAAGATAGTAGATGAAGAGATGAATGAAATCACGCATGACGGCGAAAGTACGGGCGAAATAATTGTACGCGCACCTTGGCTTACGGCAGGATATCTGAAAGA
>JAIRNE010000079.1 GCA_031258205.1 Campylobacteraceae bacterium | reverse complement strand
ACGTTTTTGGCTTTGGCTTTGATAATTTTTGCAAACAGAAACAAAAAAAGAGATATCTGGTTTGTCGGTATGGCTTTGCTGGTCATTGTTACGGCAAAACTTGTACTGCATGACAGCGTAAAACTGGAAGGGTTATTTAGGGCATTTGTTTTTATAGGAGTCTCGCTTTTGATGCTTGTTATAGGATTTTTAGCTCCCATGCCCCCAAAAGAAGATGCAAAGGATAAGGTATGAAAAAAAGTATATCTGTTTTGTCGTTTATGTTGTTTTTGAACTCTTTTCTTGCCGCGCAAAGTTCGTTTGATTACGCTTACGGATTGGAATTAAATGCGCAAAGCGGGCAGATATTCAGCAGAGTGAAAATTCCGGATGAGGTTTATCTGAATACTCTCTCGCCGTTGCTCAAAGATGCGGCAGTTTTTAACGCAAACGACCAAGCGGTGGCTTTTTCGTTTGTAGATGTGGAAAAGATAGAAAATATTACGCGGGAGATTCCCGTAACTTTGTATTTTATAAATGAAAAAACGAACAATACCACACGCGGAGTCGTATATACCTACACATACCGCATAAAGCTCTTAAATGAAGGGGATTATGTATCGTATCTTGAGCTTGATTGGAATAGTGCGGATTATAATTGGGAAGCCAAAGCGGATGTTGAATTTGGCTACTATACGGCTGCGCGCGGCGTTTTACTCGCAGAACTCAAAGACGTGTCAAATGAGAGCAGTTTAAGAGCGGATAAGATAAGGATAGAAGATTATGATTATGACAGCGATGCCGAAGGCTGGCAGCTTATCATAACTTCGGATGTAAAAATACCCAAAATCACCTCCGTTAGGGCATATGCAAGCGAACAATATACGGACAGGTCGTTTGTTGAGTTGAAAGCAAAATATCAAGAAAATATAGATGACGCTCTAATATATAAACTCCCATCTATTCAACCTGTGGAGGGTCTGTTTGTTGATTTGGGACAGAGGAATTTGATACTTCCTTTGAATATTTTTTACAAAGACGGCGATAAATGGATAAAGCTTGAGAGACGTATCATAAACGAAAAAGCAGATATCAAACTTCAAAAGAGCGTTTTTGCCAAAGAGTTTATGCTAAAGATTAACGGCGGTTTTGCCAATACTCCGAAGCTTAGCATTTATAGAAAAAGGGTAGATATTGTTTTCAACAGCGCAAATAACGCGCCGTTTATCTTGGCTTACGGCTCTTATGGAGCCAATGCGCTTGATTTGCCGCCGTCTGATTTTCTAAAAGGCGTAGATATCGCCAATATACCCGCTATTTATACGGGAAATATTATAAAACTTGGCGGAGAAAAAACGCTTCAAGCAAAAATAGAAGAGGAAAACGGCATACCAAAATGGGCGATTTGGATGACTTTGGTTTTCGGCGCGGCGTTTTTAATCTTTTTAGCTTACAGGCTCAATAAAGAGATAAAAGAAAATTAAGCCTGCGTGTGAGGGATTTTATCTATTTTTGACTCATTATATTAAGTAATTTCAAGCTCTATTTGCATGCGGTAAAATATAAAACCTTAAAAAATTCTGATTTATACTGTCATATAATATTATATCTTTTAGTTTTTATCAATCTTGTACTATTATGAAAGACATTAGTTCATGCATAGAACTAAAATCCAAAATGTAAAGAATAAACAATGTTTAATTCTTTAAATAAAATTGGTGTTTTAGCTTTATTTAAGTTAAAATCTTCTGTTTTTCTCTCTTTATTAGCCATTTTTCTTATTGGCTGCGGTGGTGGTGGAAACTCTTCTCAAAATGACAGCAATCCCAAAGAGTGCAACTCTACTGCTTCAAATTGTCATACTGTCTCGTTTTATGATGAGGATTTAAGCTTAATTGAAACGCAATTAGTTAAAGAAGGACAAATTGATCCTTCCAAATTACTATCAGGCGTTTGGTACAGAGCAAATGAAAATTTGCAGATAACAAGTTACACATTAACAGATAATGTCAGCTTTTATGAAGCTCCAAATGTTATAGAGATAACCGACCAAGCGGAGCTGAATGCTATGCGCAATAAGCTTGATGGCAGATATGTTCTTTTGAATGATATAGCGTTAGACGGCAGTAAAAAAGGTTTTAGCAGTTCGGAGGGCTGGGAGCCTATAGGTAACGCAGCAAATCCTTTTACCGGCATACTTAATGCAAAACATCATGTCATAAGCGGACTATGGGTAAAAAAACCGAACGCAGATGATATAGGTTTATTTGGTTATACAGTAAATGCCAAGATAAAAAATCTCGGAGTTAAGACAGCCGAAGGAAAAGAGGTAGCAGGGCTTAGTAATATTGGCGTTATAGTAGGACATAGTTATTCAAGCAGTATAATAAATAGCTACAGCGAAGGAAATCTTAGCGGAACAGGCCCTAGCATTGCCGGCATTGTGGGATATTCTATTAATAACAATATATCAAATGGTTATTTTAAAGGAAACAGCAATGCAGGCTATACGTCAGGAGGTATTGCAGGATCGGCTGATGGTACTACTATAATAAACAGTTATTCATTGGGCAGCGTAAAATCAAATACTACCAATGCCGGCGGTATTGTGGGGTGGGCTAAGAGCGGCGTAATGATAAAAAACAGTTATTCTATGGCAAGCATTAGTGGCAAACAACGTACCGGCGGTATTTTAGGATATGCTATAGCAAATAGTAGTGTTACACTCAAAAACAATGCCGCTGTTAATCCGTCCATTACCGTTGTAGATAGTCCTAATACCAATATTCATCGTATAGTAGGAACCATTGAAGCGACCTCTTATATACTTTCAAATAATTTTGCATTAGAGAGTATGTCCGTAAACGGTAGAACCGTCAGCGAAGGCAATGAAAAGGATGGCAAGAATAAAGCAGACATAAAATTTAAGCAGCAATCAACTTATGAAAATGAGTTAGGCTGGGGTTTTGGAGATGATGACGAGAATCCTTGGAAGATGGATGAAAATGGCGGATATCCTTATCTTTACTGGGAAAAAAGATAAAAACTGGTCTGTAAAGTTTTCCAAAAAAGCTATTCCCCTCTCGTTCATGAGAGGGGAGATTTAAAATTTAGATAAAATAAATATTCAAATTCAAGTCCTCTCTCTTTTTCTTAGCGTTTTTGATAAGATTAGGTAAAAAAATATTCAAATTCAAATTACTTTTTAAAATTAACGCCTTTTGTCTGTTTTGTTTTTGAATCCACATTTTATGGGAATAATGTATCAAAAGCATAGGAATGATGTAAATGCAAGATTATTTTTATTGAATGACACCAATCATCTCTATTAATTTTTTAAAGCAGTTAAATAACAAAATGCGGCATATTTATAGCAAATTTCAATTCTCATGTATCGTTAAAAAAGATAAGGTTTATATCTTTGATAACGATTATGAATTTAAATTTATTTTAATGAGTTTTATCTTAAAATACCCCTTTAAATATTTTTTTAAATAAAAGGAGTTGTCTATGTGCCGATATGGTTTAAGCGAGTATTGTTTTAGCGTTTTTGCGAAGTTTGTCTGCGAAAAACAGACTTTACCCCCCCGATTACTGCCATTTACAAAATGAGACAGTTTTACGCGGGATTTAAAAAATCTCTTTTAGTTTCTACTCTATTTCTCTTTTTTGCTTCAAGCTTATCCGCCGCATGCGTTAATAACAGCGGTACAGTCTCATGCACAGACGAGACGGTTAACCCTTCCGTTTATGAAGCTTATCCTGCAAACTCAACTTATGTTATTCAAAATTCGGCAAACGGACTACGCGGCATATACAATAACAGTAGTAACGGCTGGATATTTAAGAGTTTAAATATCACAACGTCAGGAACGGATTCTCATGCCATAAGCGCGCTTAACGGCAGTATCAGCGCGGGTAATAATATAAATATAAATACTACTGCAGACAGATCTAAAGGTATATTGTCGGAAGGAAATTCTATCATCAATGTTGGTTCTAATGTAAATATATATACAAACGGGCAGGATTCTATCGGTATTAATGCGTTGGGAACGGGCAGCGATAATGAAAGTCATCAAACCAGCAGAGCAGCTGTCAATGTCGGAGATAATGTCATCATAAGAACGGTTGGAAGCTCAATCTATCCTACTCAAAGTCTATCTCATGGCATATATGCTAAATACGGCGATATAGTTATCGGCGATAATGTAGACGTATTGACAACCGGTATCGGCAGTTACGGTATCAGGTCTGATTATGATTCAACCATTAAGATTGGAGATAATCTCACGGTAGTTACTACAGGAGAGCATGGACAGGCAAGCACTACAGGCACAGGATGGTATTCTTACGGGATAACTTCCACAAAAGGTTCTGATATCGTTATCGGCGATAATTTAGTCGTAGATATAAAAGGACAAAATACTATGGCTGTGCAGGCGCAGACATATTGGGCAACGCGCGGCTTTGACGTCTCAACTATCACGATAGGCGATAATGCGAGGATTAGTACCGCAGGAGACACTAACTCTGTTGCGCTTGAGGCTTCCAAGGGAGGCATAGTAAATATAGGCGATAACGCTTATATAACCACAGCAGGAAGCAATAATGCTTATGCAGTTTCAGCTATGGAAAGATACGATTCAATGATTGATGGAGAGTGGCTGATACCAATTATAAACATGGGCAATAACGCTACTATACTTACAGCCGGCAATAAAGCGCACGCCGTGTACTCATATTACGGCAATATCACTATAGGAGACGATGCAAAAATTGTTACAATGGGCGATGCAAGTAACGGCGTTTACTCTTGGGGTTCCGGAAGTACGAACAATTTAGAAAGCTCTTACGGAGGTTCTAATATCATCATAGGCAAAAATGCCGTTATCAGCACAAGCGGAGGTATGCAAAATGGGGCATCTGCTTATGGCTCCGTCGCCGCTAATGCCATCTATGCCCGCCAAAACGGCAATGTAACATTAGGCGACAATGCCACTGTCAGCGTAAGCGGAGGCGGGGCTTCAGTTGTTTATATTTTTGATCACGGCAGCCCTGCGGCAAAACTTCATCTTCCTGCCAACGTCGTCTTTGAAGGCACATCAACCCTAAATGCCAACGGCAACAATACGAAGATACTTTATCTTGGATTTGCAAACGCATCGCTCAATTTCAACGGCGCAGCCACCTTCAACACCTTAGGCGACACCATAGACGTCTTTGCCATAAGCAATACGGGAAACAACAAATATAATGAGAATGTTCATTTCAATGACTCTTTAACCATAAACTCTTACGGAAGCAGTTCAAAAGCCATATATCT
>JAIRNE010000063.1 GCA_031258205.1 Campylobacteraceae bacterium | reverse complement strand
ATCTTCCTACAAGATCGGTATTTCAAGTAACGGCTCTTGCAAATCCCGTGTGGCTTGTGGAGATTGAGGTGACTGCGATTCGTAAATCAAGATAATGCTGCAAAAAATAAGAGCGGTGTGTCGCCGCTCTTTGAGGTATCTTATCGCTATAGATTGTAAAACAAGCCGTTTGAAAAATCCCATAAGAAGCTATGCTATATTTTGCACGAAAGCGGCTATTAATTATATCCGACGCATCACATACTTTAATGTTTGTCGGCATTATAATCAATCGACAGAGAAAGGCAGATTCAAAAAAGGCTTGTAAACTACTCTCTCATGTTTGAATATTTTCGCAGACTATGAAAATGATAGCGTGTGGAGTATTTTGTCAATCGCAATTATTTAAACGGCAAGGCAAAATGCCATGTTTTATTTTTACAAAAAGATAATCGCCGCAAAGTAACTGCGATTAGAGATTTAGACTGTTTGAAGTAAGCGTATATCGTGAGGGAATGTGGGAATGACGAAATGAAAATCATTTCTCATTTTTTACAACAATCTCATCTGTGTTTTTGGATTGCCGCACTCCCGCTGGTCGCTCGCAATGACGGAAAAAAAGGGAGCAATGACACAATTCCATCATTACAAACCGCTACGGTGAAGCAACCCCCCCCTCCGTCATTGCGAGGAGTGAAACGACGAAGCAATCTATATAACATGCAAGGTTTAATGTTTTTAAGTTTTTAATTCAAAGTCATAAGTTTTTACTGTTTTAAATACAAATCTGAATACAATAAAGAAAATTACTTTTTTATTTTTTGCGGATTGCCGCGCTTCATTTGCAAAGACGGATGGCGGTGAATTATTTCATTATTGCACTTCTAAAAATGACGGGAGAGTAATTTATTTCAAAAAACAAGTTTTAACGTTAAGTACAACTTCTCACAATGACGCCGTATAGGCAAAAAATAAATACATGCAAGGATTTTTCACACATGGTTAATATCCAACGGTTTTTAGAGTACGTCTGACTTTTTAAATCTAAAAAATTATGTTCGATACAGTTAAATTTTTAAATTAGAATTTATAAGAAAATTTGCGAAAATATAATTTAAGAGCGCACTGCCTGCGCCCTTTTTTGCGATCTAAAATTTGTAACCAACGTTAAAAAGAAATGTCTGTTTAGGTTCAACTTTAACATTTATGTCATGTCCTAAATACTTTGTATCTCCTTTTGCCTCGCCAAATATACGCTGTCTGAACTCTAAACCGACGAAGAAATGTTCAAGCTCGGCGTTGACGCCAAGGTTTACAGTACCAAACAATCCGTTTTCATCTAAAAAATCAGTCTCCTTATAACTAAACAGACCAAGACCAGCTCCTATATATGGTTTAACGATATCATGTCCCTCAAAAACATAAGCTCCGCTTGCTAAAATGTAGTTTGCGTCGCAGCCGTCGCAATTGATATTTGCGTAAGATAACCCAAACTGCGCATTTTGCATGCGATATCCGCCGTATATCTCAAATGTGCCGGCTCTGTCAGAATCTTCGGCTGAACCATAGCCGTCTATAGATATCTTCGTTTTCATGCTTGACGATCCTACGCCAAATTTAGCGACAAATCCGCTCTCTACCGCCGTAAGAGTACTGCAAAACAATCCCGCGGCAATTGCCGCAGCTAAAAATTTCACCGTAAAACGCATTGTTTTCTCCTTAAAATAAAACAATTAACAATAAAAACAGCCTTTTAAAGGCAACTCTTTTTCGCTCCTATTGCATGCAAAAACTAACTCGCTGTTTCAAAAAACTTCACTATAGTAAATTGAAAAAGGATTATATTCCATTTAAACTTACATTCAAATTAATCACTATAGGGAAGTGGAGTTTGAATAAATTTTTTATTGAGCCGATTGAATTTACAGATGAAGAGATAAGGATTTTTTACAAAAATATCGGCGAAAAAGTAAAAAAGCTAAGAGCCGAAAAAGGCGTGAGCCAATTGGAACTTGCTTTGGCTATAGGATTTAAAACCGTCTCGTCTGTGGCTAAGCCGGAAATTCTTATAGATAATAAGCATTTTAATTTGGAACATCTTTATAAAATAGCAAAAGTTTTGGGTGTGGATATAAAATATTTTTTTGAATAAAAATCCCCCAAGCGGGGGATTGGAGTATATTAAACTAACTCTATGAACGCCATTTCAGCGGCATCGCCGTGGCGCACTCTTGTTTTAATAATTCTTGTATAACCGCCGTTTCGCTCAACGTATTTAGGAGCTATTTCGGTTACCAATTTTTTCACAGACTCTTTATCCTGCAGCACGGCAAATATAGCTCTGTGCGCATTGAAGTCGCCTTTTTTTGCTCTTGTGATAAGTCTTTCAACAAAACCTCTAAGCTCTTTTGCTTTGGGAAGAGTTGTCTCTATCTTTTCACTTTTTATAATAGCAATGGTTAAATTTTTAAGAAGCGCGCTTCTGTGAGAAGAAGTGCGTCCGAGTTTTCTATATCCATGTTTATGTCTCATAATTTATTCCTTGTTCACTCTTAATTCGCTGACTTTTTTTCTTAAAGCTTCAGCATCTTCAGAGGAGAGATTTCCGACCGGAAATCCTATCTCTTCCATCACATTCTTAATCTCATCAAGAGATTTTTTGCCTAAATTTTTCAAATTTTTAAGCTCGTTATCGCTCAAAAGCGCAATCTCCGCAACATATTTGATTTGCGCTTTGTCAAGCGAGTTAAAACTTCTCACGCTCAAATTCAAATCATTTATGCTTTGCAACAGTATCGCGAATTTACCTGCATCTACATTTTGAACGCTGACGTTTGAATCAAGCAGATTGCGAAATACGCTCATTTGATCATACATAGCTTTCAAAGAGTGTTTAAAAGCGTCTATCGGAGAAATTTGCCCGTCTGTTTCTATGGTAAATACCACTTTTTCGTAATCGGGATTATCCTCAATGAGAATATTTTCAATATCGTACATAGCTTTTTTAACAGGCGTAAAAAATGCGTCAAGCGCGATAAATCCATCGTTTATCTGCTCGCGGATAATCTCGCTCGGAACATATCCGATACCGCACTCTATCACAACCGTAAAGTTAAGCTCCGCATCTTCATTGATAGTCGCAAGATGAATATCGGGAGTTACTATATCTACTTCGTCATTTATAAGATCTATGCCCTTAATCTCTTTTTGTCCCTTAAAAGAGTAGTTCACGACTACTTTCGGATTAGCGTTTCTAATCTTGAAGCGTATGGCTTTTAGATTGATAATAAAATTCGCAACGTCTTCAAACATGCCGCGCATGCTGTCAAATTCGTGCGTAACGCCCTCAATCTTAACTGATGTCGGAGCAAATCCTACGGTACTCGCGTACAACAAACGGCGAAGAGGGTGAGCTAGCGTAATGCCAAATCCTGTTTCAAACGGATACACATTAATCTTTACCCTATTTTCGCCCAAATTTTCTATACTCAGCTCTGTCGGAACATAAGCTGACGTGTTAATTTTTGTCATCATTGTGTATGCTCCTTGTTATTTAGAGTAGAGCTCTACAATCAATCTCTCTTCAATCGGAATGATAACCTCTTCTCTTAACGGCAGTCTTGTGAAGATGCCAAATACTTTCTCTTTATCTATATCTACCCAAGAAACGATACCGGTTTGCGCGGTAAGCTCTAAAGATCTTTGAACCTGCGGGTTCTTTTTCGTTTTTTCTGCAACCTCTATCTTTTGCCCTGCTCTTACGCGGTATGACGGAATATCGGCTCTGTGTCCGTCTACTAAAATGTGTCCGTGCGTTACCAACTGTCTTGCAAGACGGCGGGTTGTGGCAAAGCCCATTCTATATACTACGTTATCAAGTCTTTGCTCTATAAACGTTATAAGATTTGCTCCGGTATTACCTTCTTTTCGCGCGGCGTCTTGAAAAAGTTTGCTAAATTGCTTTTCAGAGATGCCGTACATGAATTTCGCTTTTTGCTTCTCTTTTAACTGCAACCCGTATTCGCTGAGTTTCGTTCTTCTTTGTCCATGCTGACCCGGCGCGTAAGGACGCTTATCAAGCGCGCTTTTACCCGCAAGTCTTCTTTCGCCTTTTAAAGCGAGACTTACGCCCAATCTTCTCTCTAATTTTTCAACTGGTCCTCTATATCTTGACATATTATATCTCCTGATTCTTTATACGCGTCGTCTTTTTGGAGGGCGGCAGCCATTGTGAGGAAGAGGAGTGATATCTTTCAAGAAAACCACGCGGATTCCTTCATAAGCGCCTATGCTCTTTATCGCTGTTTCGCGTCCAGAGCCCGGTCCTTGAACTTTAATGCCCACCTCTTTAATGCCATGCTCTTTCGCTTTAGCCAAAGCATCGTCCACAGCCTGTTGAGCGGCATACGGAGTCGATTTTTTGCTTCCTTTAAAACCAAGAGCGCCGGCGCTGCTCCAAGCTATAACATTCCCCATTTCATCGGTAACCGTTACAACAGTATTGTTAAATGTAGCGGAAACATATATAACGCCTTTAGCGATATTTTTTTTGACAATTTTTTTTCTTACAATTTTCTGTTTTGCCATATCAATACCTTAACTTGCTTTTGAGCCAACGGTTTTTTTCTTACCCTTGCGAGTGCGAGCGTTGGTCTTTGTCTTTTGTCCGCGTACGGGAAGTCCTTTTCTGTGTCTTATGCCGCGATAGCTTCCGATATCCATGAGCGATTTGATATTCATCGCAACATTTTTTCTCAAATCTCCCTCTACGGTGAAACGGCTTTGTATCTCATTTCTGATAGCAGCCGCCTCATCTTCGGTAAGCTCTTGAACTCTTTTATTATATGAGATGCCCGTAGCATCTAAAATCAAACGCGAAGTATGAAGACCGATGCCGTAAATATAGGTTAGTCCGTACTCAATGCGCTTTTTATTGGGTAAATCTACACCTGCAATTCTTGCCATCTATCTATCCTTGTCGCTGTTTATGTTTTGGATTTGCGCAAATTACTCTTATTATTCCTTTGCGTTTAATCACCTTGCACTTATCGCACATCATCTTTACAGAAGGGCGCACTTTCATTCTCTTCTCCCAAATTTATTCCACTTCATAAACGGAAGAGGTTTGAAGAAAATATTTCAAACCAACTATTGAAAAAATAAGTGGTGACTTTCTCAATAATTCTTCACGCAGTCTTACAAAAAGGGTTAATTATACAAAAACTTAGCTGATAGCTTACTTATAAGCCTATTTTGCAGTCCAAACGGAACAAAAATTACTTATATCGGTAAGTTATTCTCCCTTTATCCAAACTGTAGGGAGTAAGTTCTACTTTAACCTTATCGCCGGGCATTATTTTTATATAATGCATTCTCATTTTGCCTGAGATATGACACAATACTTTATGCTTATTCTCAAGTTCTACCATAAAGTTGGCGTTCGGCAACGCTTCAGCCACTTTACCGTCAAGTTCAATTACATCGTCTTTTGCCATTATTCCTCCGTGTCATCAATAGACAAAATTTTTGCTTTTTTATTGACAATTGCGATTGTGTGTTCCCAATGACTGCCTCTGAAACCGTCTTCGGAAACAACCGCCCAATTATCGCTCAAAACCTTAGGCTTGCCGCTTTTGCAGCAAATCATAGGCTCTATACAAAATACCATTCCCTCTTTTATCTTGGGTCCTTGTTTCGGATTATTGCCTTCAAGGTAATTTAGTATCTCCGGATCTTCATGCGGGCGTTTTCCTATACCATGCCCGCAATACCCCTTGAGCGGTACAAAACCTTTGGAAATGATATATTTTTCTATCTCACAAGAGAGCTCTTTAAAATGCATGCCCTCTCGTATAATATCTACGGCATGCATCAATGCCCCATAAGAGCAGTTTATCAAATCGGTATCATCTTTGCCGATTTTGCCGACTCCGACAGTTTTTGCCGCGTCCCCATACCAGCCGTCTATCTCAACGCCTATGTCAAGCCCAACTATATCGCCCTCTTTTAATTTATATCCGCTTGGTATCCCATGTATTATCACTTCATTGACAGATATGCAAATGCCATCCGGAAATCCGTACAAACCTTTAAAAGCGGCGCGTCCGCCAAGAGATTTGATATACTCTTCGCCAAGATTATTTAACTCTTTTGTGCTAATGCCGGGTTTTATTTCTTGCGTAAGGTAATTTAGCGTTTTCGCAACCGCTCTTGAGGCGGCTGCGATTTTTTTAATCTCTTCGGGACGTCTGATATTTATAGACATATCTTTTTATAAACCAACTGCGCTTAACGTCTCGTATTTACTCATGTAAATCTGCGCCTCTATTTTTCTCATGGTATCAAGCGCGACTTGAACGACAATCAAAACGGATGTTCCGCCAAAATAAAACGATATGCCGAGCAATTGTACAAGCGCCCAAGGCAGCGTTGTTATGACGGCTAAATATATCGCTCCGAAAAATGTCAAGCGGCTTGCGGTTTCATTTAAAAATTCAGCCGTACTGGCGCCCGGGCGAACTCCGGGGATAAATCCGCCCTGTTTTTTAAGATTTTCGGAGATATCTTTTGCATTAAAAGTTATAGATGCGTAAAAGTAAGCAAAAAAGATAACAACTAAAAACATTAAAATATGGAAAAAGTATCCGTTCGGATTTAAAAAATCATTAATAGCAGTAATTATGGAATTAGTGCTTGCCTGTAAAATAGTAGCCGGAAACATCAAAACGGCAGAAGCAAAAATCGGCGGAATAACGCCGCTTAAGTTGATTTTTACCGGAATATAATTCATAATGCGTTTGTTTTGATTTTGCATAACGACTTTTCTTGAGTAAGACACAGGGATTCTTCTCTCGCCCAATTCTACGAATAGAATTGCTCCGACTGTAGCCAAAATAATAAGTACGACGGCAATAACTTGAAAAATGTTAAGTTCGCCCGTATTTACAAGAGTAATAGTATCTTTTATGGCAGTCGGTATACCCGAAACAATACCGGCAAAAATGATAAGACTAACGCCTTGTCCGACACCGTGTTTTGTTATCTGCTCACCTATCCACAATAACAGCATAGTGCCGGCAAGCATAGATGCGGCAGCGATAGGTACAAACTGCGTCATCTCTATCATAATTGCGCTCTCGCTGGTAAGACTTCTGATACCGATAGATACGCCGATAGCTTGTACGATTGTGATAAAAATCGTAGCGTAACGGATGATCTGCATGTACTTGACCATGCCGTCACGCTCTTTTTTGAGCTTACCGATAGCGGGAAACGTAGCGGCAATTAGCTCCATGACGATAGAGGCGGTGATATAAGGCATAATACCTAAAGAGATAATGCTAAATCTCTCCGCCGCTCCGCCGCTGAACATGTTAAACATTCCAAAAGCGATTCCGCCGCCTTCGTCATTGACGGGATCAAAAAGACTTTTGATAACATCCGTATCTACGCCCGGAACGCTCACGTAAGCCAAAACTCTAAATGCAAAAAGACCTACCAACACAAATAAAAGTCTGTTGGTTAGCTGCTTGTTCATCTTTCACTTCCGCTGAATGTTATGTTTTCATCTTTAATCTTAGATGATAACTCTTTGGCGTTAACTCCTATAAGTTTTACCTTAATAACGCTGCCTGATAACTTATGCACGCTTTTAATGCTTTCAATAGTAATCTCGGATAACTCCGCTACAGCTTTGATTTTATCTACATTGATGACGTAAGGTTTTTCTATTTTAGAGGTAAAGCCGACTTTAGGCAATCTTCTTTGAAGCGGCTGTTGTCCGCCTTCAAAACCTCTTTTGATTTTATAGCCTGTACGCGCTTTCTGACCTTTATTTCCGCGTCCGGCTGTTTTACCGTTGCCGCTGCCTTGTCCGCGCCCTACTCTTTTTTTAGAGTGAGTAGAATTGGAGGCTGGTTTAAGACTGTTTAATGACATCTTTTATCCTTTTAGGCTTTTAATCATGCTAAGAGCTTTTATGGTAGCTCTTACTACATTCGCGGCATTGTTTGAGCCAAGCGATTTGGTAAGAATATCTTTAATACCCGCCAACTCCACAACCGGTCTTGTAGAACCGCCTGCAATTACGCCCGTACCTTCGCTGGCAGGTTTTAAGAGAATCTTGCTGGCATTATATTTAACTTCAACATCATGAGCGATAGTCGAACCTTTTATCTCTACTTCAACGATATTTTTAAACGCATCGTCTACGGCTTTTCTTATGGCGTCAGGCACCTCTTTTGCTTTTCCAAAACCATACCCGACAAGTCCTTTTTTATTGCCGACCACAACAAGCGCGGTAAAACGAAATCTGCGTCCGCCCTTTACAACTTTTGTAACGCGACCTATATTGACGATTATTTCCTCAAATTCTTCTCTATTAATTTTTTCCATTAATCCTTTTCCTCACTATTACAGCGTAATGCCATTATCGCGAAGCGCATCGGCAAATGCCGCTACAACGCCGTGATACAAATAACCGTTTCTGTCAAACGCAACTTTTTCTATACCTTTTGATTTGAGGCTTTGCGAAAAAGCTTTGGCTAACTCCACAACATCAATTTTATTGGCTTTAAGGGAGAGTTTTTTGCCGTCTATAGCAACAATTGTAACTCCGCTAATATCGTCTATCGCCTGCGCGTAAAAATATCTGTTTGAGCGGAAAACGGAAACTCTCGGCAAATCATGCGTGCCTGATATTTTCGCTCTTATTCTTCTTTTGCGTTTTACTCGAAGCTTGAGTTTATTTTCTAATATATTTGCTCTCATTATCTCCCCTTACTTCTTAGAAGTCTTGCCGGCTTTGCGGATGATTGTCTCATCTGCATACTTAACGCCTTTGCCCTTATACGGTTCAGGCGGTCTGAAACCGCGTATTTTGGCTGCGATTTGTCCGATTTGCTGTTTGTCGCTCCCTGATATTGCAACTGTGTTTTTCTCTACGGCGATTTGAACGCCTTCAGGTATATCATATTTAATAGGATGCGAATATCCAAGCTGCAACTCAAGCAATTTGCCGTTTACCGCCGCTCTGTAACCTACGCCGTTAATCTCAAGTTTTTTTTCAAAACCCTTTGTCAAGCCTACTATTATATTATTGCAAAGCGCTCTGTATGTTCCCCAAAAAGCTTTTGACTGTTTGTCTTCGCCTTTGGGAGAAAAAACTATTTTTCCATCTTCTATTTTAGTAAAAACATTACCTTTTGTGTCTAACTCTTTTTGGTTATTTCCCTTTTTAAAGAGCAGTACGCTGCCTTCCAACTTAACCTCTATATCGCTTGGTATCGATACCGGCTGTTTGCCAATTCTTGACATTATTTTCCTTTCTACAAGTCTTACGATAATTCTACTTTTTTGAATGGTTACCGAATACCATAAAAAGTTCTTATTACCAAATGCTGCAAAGCAGCTCGCCGCCAACGCCTATTTTATGTGCTTCTTCGTTATCCAAAACGCCTTTTGAAGTACTTAAAACGATGGTGCCGTATCCGCTTTTAAATCTCTTAATCTCGTCAAAGCCTTTATAAACTCTGCGTCCTGAGGTAGAGATTCTTTTTATCTCATTTATAACGCTCACGCCTTTTTCATTATACTTCAATACGACATTGATAAACTTTTTGCTGCCCTCTTCTACTACGTTAAAGCTTTCAATATAGCCTTTATTTTGAAAAACTTTCAAAATAGCCTCTACGGCATTTGTATGTATAAGAGTAGTAACTTCAAGTCTGCGCATAGAAGCATTTCTGATGCGCGTCAACGCATCTGCGATTAAATCATTTATCATTAGCTTTCCTTACCAACTTGCTTTTTTAAGTCCGGGGATTAATCCCTCGTTCGCCATTTTTCTTAAGCATACGCGGCAAATCCCGAAATCTTTATACACAGAACGCGCGCGTCCGCATATCTTACAACGAGTATATCCCCGCACTGCAAACTTAGGTTTCCTTGCCGCTTTGGCAATCATTGATTTTTTAGCCATTATTTATGTCCTCTTACAAACGGGATGCCGATTAATTCCAATAGTCTAAATGCATCTTTATCATTTTTTGCCGTAGTTACTATAGCAATGTTCATGCCGTGGGTTTTGATGATTTTATCATACTCAACCTCAGGAAACATAAGCTGCTCTTGAAGACCAAAATTGTAACTGCCGCGTCCGTCAAATCCGTTTTTCGGCAATCCTCTAAAGTCTTTTACTCTTGGAAGCGCTACGGATATAAGCTTTGTAAGAAAGTTATACATACTAGCGCCTCTTAGCGTAACTTTAATACCTACGGGAAAACCCTCTCTTACTTTGAAGCCGGCAACTGATTTGTTGGCATTTGTGATGATTGCCTTTTGTCCTGCTATCAAAGATATCGTATCTGCCATATTTTGTATAACTTTTGCATCTTTTGCCGAATCTCCAGCTCCAACGCTTATAACAACTTTTTCAATAGACGGGATAAGCATAGGATTTTGGATATTTAAATCTTTAGCCAAAACAGGCTTTATCTCATTGTTAAACTTAACTTTAAGTGTGCTCATTTTTAATCCTCTGCCTTTGCTACATTTGAAACATGAATAGGCGTTTCTCTGTTTTCCCAGCCGCCGCTTTTAGTTTTATCGCTTGGCTTGACTGCTTTTTTAGCTATTTTGCAGCCTTCAACTATTACTTGTGAAGTTTTGGGCAGTACGCGCAAAACTTTGCCGCTTTTACCCTTATCGTCGCCTGCGATAATTTTTACCAAATCATTCTTTTTAATTTTTAATTTTACAGCCATTATAGAACCTCCGGCGCCAAAGAGACGATTTTCATGAAGTTAGCATATCTGACTTCACGGCTGACAGGTCCGAAAATCCTCGTTCCTACCGGCTCGCCCTTATTGTCAAGTATAACTGCCGCATTTTCGTCAAATCTAATCAAAGAGCCGTTTTCACGGTGAATCTCTTTTTTAGTTCTTACTATAACAGCTTTTACAACCTGACCTTTTTTTATCTTTCCATTTGGAATAGCTTTTTTAACAGATGCAACAATGACATCGCCTACTGAGGCGTATCTTTTTTTACTGCCGCCTAAAACTTTAATACACATAATCTCTTTTGCGCCGCTGTTGTCGGCAACGGCAAGTCTTGTAAAACTCTGAACCATTACTCAACTCCTGCCGCAACAATCTCTTTTAAGCGAAAAGATTTTCTTTTAGAAAGAGGTCTGCACTCGACTGCTAAAACTACATCTCCAGCTTTTGATTCGTTTGCCTCGTCGTGCACCAGATATTTTTTGAATCTTTTAACGATTTTTCTGTATTTAGGGTGCATAACTCTTCGCTCTACTAAAACGGTAGCTGTTTTATCTCCCGCTTTTTGTACTACAACGCCTTGAATTTCTCTTTTTAGTGCCATTTTTAACCCTTATATGTTCTATTTCGCCGCTGCGATTGCTGTATTGATTTTAGCAATGTCTTTGCGAACATTTCTAATCTCGTTAGGGTTTGTCAGCTGCATGGTTTTAAGCTTCTGCTTTAATGTAAACAAAAGCACCTTTTTCTCTTTTAATAACACGTTCAAATCCTGAACGCTCTTTTCATTTAACTCAGTATATTTCATTTTCACTATCCCTGGTTATGATTTTTGTTTTAAAAGGGAGTTTATGCATAGCCAATGTTAAAGCCTCTTTTGCCAACTGCTCATCAACTCCGGCTATCTCATAAATGATACGTCCCGGTTTAATGTTCATGACCCACAATTCAACGCTGCCTTTACCTTTACCCATTCTGGTTTCCAATGGTTTTTTTGTAAGAGGCTTATCAGGAAATACTCTAATCCAAGTTTTAGCCTGTCTTTTTACATGTCTTGTCATTGCGATACGAGCCGCTTCTATTTGACGTGAATTGATTCTTCCAGCTTCTACGGCTTTTACTGCCATTTCCCCGAAAGCGATTGACGTTGCGCGCGTAGCCTTACCGCGGTTGCGCCCTTTCATCTGCTTTCTATATTTTGTACGTTTAGGCATTAACATGATTAGTTACTCCTCTCTTTTTTTAATCTCGGAGTTTTAGGTTTTCTTGGCTCTTCCGTTGTTTTTTCTGCTTGGATCCCTTTTTGCAAAACTTCGCCTTTAAAAATCCAAACTTTAACGCCGATAATTCCGTATGTTGTATAAGCTTCGGCAAAACCGTAATCAATCTTTGCTCTTAGA
>JAIRNE010000069.1 GCA_031258205.1 Campylobacteraceae bacterium | reverse complement strand
AAAGAGCATGGCATACTTGATGTACCAATGAGTTCACATGAGCTTGTGAATAATTTTATACCGTCTTTAAAAATTTTTCCTTCGTGGAAGCAGATTTTTAGTAAATATAAGTTAGAATTTGAATTCAGTCAAAGTTTTGGCGTTCATGTAGATGGTCAATATTTCTCTTTGAAAGAAGCGAGGCTGTGCCCTGACGGGTCAATTGAGATAAATAATAAAAAGGTGTATAGTTTAAGATGAGTGAGGTTATTACCGTCGCCAATCAAAAAGGCGGAGTTGGAAAAACTACTACGGCTGTCAACTTATCCGCCGCGCTTGCTCTTGCCGGCAAAAAAGCGCTGCTTATAGACATAGACCCACAATCAAACGCCACAACCGGACTCGGTTTTCGCAATAACTATGAATTTAACATTTATCATGTACTCATAGGACGCAAAAAACTCTCCCAAATAATCCTCAAAACAGATATCAAAAATCTCTATTTCGCTCCTTCGAATATCGGACTTGTAGGCATAGAGAAAGAATTTTATGACAATAACACAAAAGAGCGCGAACTGATACTAAAAAATGCTATCAGCGAAATAAAAAACGATTATGATTTTATTATTATAGACTCTCCTCCGGCTCTGGGCAGTATCACCATTAATGCTCTAAGCGCGGCTGATTCGGTTATTATCCCGATTCAGTGTGAATTTTACGCCTTAGAGGGATTGGCGCAGTTACTCAATACCATAAAACTTATAAAAAAAACTATCAATCCTCCGCTTGAGATAAAAGGGTTTTTGCCGACAATGTTTACAACTCAAAACAACCTTTCGCGTCAAGTCGTGGCGGATTTGCAGCAGCACTTCAAAAACAAACTTTTTTTAGATAAAGACGGCGAAGCTCTTGTGGTGATTCCCAGAAACGTAAAATTAGCAGAATCCCCAAGTTTTGGTAAACCAATAATGTTATATGACGATAAGTCGCCGGGCTCAACCGCTTATCAAGATCTCGCGTATTCTATTTTGGCAGGTTAGGAACAATATGGCAAAACAAGCATTAGGAAGAGGCTTAAGCGCAATTTTTGAAGATGTGGAAGAGGCTTACAAACAAGAGTTTCAGCATGACAATTCAAGAGTTCAAGAGATAGATATAGACAAAATTAAACCAAATCCATATCAGCCGAGACTTGTTTTTAAAGAGGACGCGCTGAGGGATTTAGCCGCTTCTATTAAAAAACATGGTCTTTTGCAGCCTATACTTGTTATAAAAAAAGACGACAGCTTTATGCTTTTAGCAGGCGAAAGGCGTCTGCGCGCAAGCCAAATGGCAGGATTTGATACTATAAAAGCGATAGTTGCCGATTATGAGTCCGAAAAACTGCGCGAATTAGCTCTTATTGAAAATATTCAAAGAGAGGATTTAAACCCGATAGAACTTGGACGGGCATATCAAGAGCTTATAGACGAGTACAATATAACACAAGATGGGCTCTCAGAGATTATACATAAATCAAGAGCGCAGATTACAAATACCATAAGACTTTTATCGCTTTCCGAAAGAACCAAGCAGTTGATAGCCGAAAATAAGATATCGCAAGGACATGCAAAGATTATCGTAGGACTTGACGCTATAGATGAAGAGACTATAGTAAATACTATTTTAGGACAGCGTTTAAGCGTAAGAGAGACCGAAAATCTCGTAAAACAGCTTAAATCCAATCCCTCTTCTTTAAAAAAGAGACGTCAAGATACGGTAAAAACGCCTTTAGCGTTGCAAACGGTGCAAGAGAAGATAGCCGGCATAGGGTTAAAAGTCAAAGCGACAAAAGACAGTTTGACGATAAGTTTTAAAAACAATCAAGAAGTAGAGAACTTTTTATCGCGTATAAAAGAGTGGGGATAATTTTTGCATATATAAATTTAATAAAGTTTTTTGTTTTAAATGGTAAAATCCCAAGCTTGTTTGCATCCGCCTCTTTTTGTTACGTACAAAAAAAGGCTTAAACCTTAAGTTATAATATAAAAAAAATAAGGAGAATATTTTATGCTGGATATGAATTTATCGCTGTTGCTCTCAACAGTGGCGCTGTTTTTGATTTTGCTTGTTGTGCTCAACAAAATCCTCTACAAACCTCTGCTTGACTTTATTGACAACAGAAACAGCCTAATCCGGAAAGATTTGGAAGGCGCGGCTAAAAATGCCGACGATATTGGTATTTACCATGACGAAGCGAACCAAATCATATTGGATGCTAAAAACAAAGCGGCGGCGAAACGTATAGAGCTGCTAACATCTGCGCGTATTGACGCCAACAAAAAGCTTGAGGCAAAAAAAAGCAAACTTGAGGCTGAATATAATGAGTTCATCAAGACGCTTGAGAGTGAGAAAGTTGAACTTAAAAACGCTCTAAGAAGTCAAATGCCGCTCTTTAGAGAAGCTATTAAAGCTAAACTCGGCAAAATATAGGAGGAGTTGTGTTGCGATATATTATATTATTTATTTTCCCCGCATTAGCGTTCGCGAGCGGCGGCGGAGAAACGGATATATTTCCAAGAGCCGTAAATTTCCTTTTATTTGCAGGACTTTTATATTATCTATTGGCAAATGTCATCAAAAGCTTCTTCAAAAACAGAAAAAGCTCAATTGCGGATAAATTAAACGCTATTCAAGAGAGATTAAAAGAGTCCAAAAAGCGAAAAGATGAAGCTTTGGAAAAAGTAGAGGAGGCTAAAGCAAACGCAAAAGCGCTTCTTAGCACATCGGAAAAAGAGAACAAAATAATGCTTGCCAAAATTTCGTCGGATTTGGCTTTGGAGCTTGAAAATCTTGAAAAAGCCAACCATGACCAAATGAGTATAGAAAGACGCAAAATGGTGCGTTTAGTTGTAAATGAGATACTAAACGAACTTTTTACGGAAGAGTCCATCGCTATCGACAGAGAAAAATTTATTAATATTATCTTAAAGAAGGTAGCATAATGAGTACGGTTATAGCAAAAAGATACGTCAAGGCGCTGCTTGAAAGTTTCAAAGGCGATGAGCTCGCAAAAGTACGAGACGCGCTAAAAGAGATTAGCAAAGCGTTTGATACGGCGAAATTTACTACGATTATTTCAACTCCCGACATTAATAAAGAGGATAAAAAGAGGCTTATTATCTCTCTTTTGAAAGATGATAATAAAAAACTTATCAACTTTATCTCTCTTTTGGGCGAGAATGGAAGACTGCTTTTTTTACCCGACATTTACAAAGAGCTTGAATTTCAAATCTCTCTTAAGAACAGTCGTTACGAGGGTAAAATTTATGCGGATAAGGAAATAAGCAAAGAACAGGCGGAAAGTTTGCAAAAGAGTTTTAGCAAAAAATTCAAAGCAGATATAACATTCAAGAGTGAAAAATCAAACTACAAAGGGGTCAAAATAGAGATTGACGACCTTGGCGTTGAGACAAGTTTTTCTCTTGAGAGATTAAAAGCTCAAATGAGTGAGCATATACTTAAAGCAATATAAGAAATTAAGGAGTAATAAAAGTGGCAACTAAAGTTAAAGCGGACGAGATTAGCTCTATCATAAAAGAGAGGATTGAAAACTTTAATCTCAGCGTTAATGTTGAGGAGACCGGCAAAGTTATAGCTATAGCGGACGGCGTGGCAAATGTTTACGGATTAAATAACATTATGTCGGGCGAAATGGTTGAGTTTGAAAACGGCGAAAGAGGCATGGCTCTAAACCTTGAAGAGTCAAGCGTTGGCGTAGTTGTTCTTGGCAAAAGCGACGGTATCCATGAAGGCTCATCCGTCAAAAGACTCGGCAGACTTTTGCAGGTTCCCGTAGGAGATTCTATCATCGGACGCGTAGTAAATTCTCTTGGCGACCCGATAGACGCCAAAGGTCCTATCGAAGCAAAAGAGACGCGATTTGTTGAAGAGAAAGCTCCTGGTATTATGGCAAGAAAATCTGTTCATGAACCGCTTCAAACCGGACTTAAAGCTATCGACGCGCTTGTTCCGATTGGACGCGGACAAAGAGAGCTTATCATAGGCGACAGACAAACAGGCAAAACGACTGTAGCGGTAGATACGATTATCAACCAAAAAGGGCAAAATGTCGTATGTATTTACGTAGCTGTCGGACAAAAACAGTCAACGGTAGCGCAGGTTGTTAAAAAACTTGAAGAGCATGGGGCTATGGATTATACTATTATCGTAAACGCGGGTGCCAGCGATTCGGCGGCGCTTCAATATCTTGCTCCGTATACAGGCGTTACGATGGGCGAATATTTCAGAGACAACTCACGCCACGCGCTTATTATTTATGATGACTTGACAAAACATGCTATCGCTTACCGCGAAATGTCGCTGATATTAAGAAGACCTCCGGGACGCGAAGCGTATCCGGGCGACGTATTTTATCTTCACTCAAGATTATTGGAGAGAGCTTCAAAATTAAATGATGAATTAGGAGCCGGTTCGCTGACTGCGCTTCCTATTATAGAAACGCAAGACGGCGACGTCTCGGCATATATCCCAACGAACGTTATATCCATAACAGACGGACAAATTTTCCTTGAGACAGACTTGTTTAACTCGGGCATTCGTCCGGCAATTAACGTTGGTTTATCGGTATCCAGAGTCGGCGGCGCGGCGCAAATCAAAGCGACAAAACAAGTTTCGGGTACGCTAAGATTGGACTTGGCACAATATAGAGAATTGCAAGCGTTTGCACAATTTGCCAGCGACTTGGACGAAGCAAGCCGTAAACAGCTTGAGCGCGGACAAAGAATGGTTGAGCTTTTAAAACAGCCCCCATACTCTCCTCTTGCCGTTGAAAAACAAGTTATTATCATATATGCGGGCTCAAGAGGATATCTTGACGATATGGCGGTAAGCGACGTTACGAAATTCGAAAGCGAGCTTTACCCTTTTATTGAGGCAAAATATCCTGAAATTTTAGAGCAAATCAGAGCCAAAAAAGTACTTGATAAAGATATAGAAGACAGCTTGAAAAAAGCGTTAAATGATTTTAAAACTACCTTTGCAGTTAAAGGATAGAAAATGTCTAATCTCAAAGAGATAAAAAGGAAGATAAAGAGCGTCGAAAACACGCAAAAAACAACGCGTGCGATGAAGCTTGTATCTACCGCCAAATTGCGCAAAGCCGAAGAGGTCGCAAGGCAGTCAAGAGTATATGCAAATAAAATTAATGAAATGCTCTCTGAAATCTCTTATAAGCTTTCGCAATACAAAGCCGGCGGCATAGACAGTAAATTTTTTAAGCTCAATAACGAACCAAAAATCGTAGATATTATATTTATAACAGCCGACAAGGGACTTTGCGGCGGTTTTAATGTGCAGACAATTAAAGCGGTAAGACGGTTGATGGACGAGTTTAAAGCCGCCAACGTAAAATTGAGGCTTCGCGCCGTAGGACGCAAAGGAATTGACTATTTTACGTTTAAAGGCACTGAACTTTTAGAAAAATATGTCGGCGTGTCATCGTCTCCGAATTATAAAAAATCGCAGGAAATTATAGAAGACGCCGTTAAAGATTTTTCGGAAAATTTGACCGATAAGATTATTTTGGTTTATAACGGTTATTTGAACATGATATCTCAACAGTTGAAAGTAATTGACGTATTGCCTGTAGAAGCTCCGAAAAGCGACAATGAACAGGTAATCAACGAATCAAAATCGCTTTTGGAGATAGAGGCTGAAAGCGATAAGGCGATAGTTGAAGAGTTGATGAAAAAATATCTTGAGTACAACATGTATTACGCGCTTATAGATTCATTGGCAGCCGAACACAGCGCCAGAATGCAGGCGATGGATAACGCGACAAATAACGCAAAAGAGAGAGTTCGTCATTTGACGATAGCTTATAACAAAGCAAGGCAAGAGTCTATTACCACTGAACTTATAGAGATTATCAGCGGTGTGGAATCTATGAAATAACAAAAGTAATAAGGAGAAGTATTTTATGAGTGGAGTTATCAGCCAGATTTTAGGTCCGGTAGTAGACGTGGATTTCAAAGACGAACTGCCTAAAATCAATGAAGCAATTGTAGTAAATTATACCATAGAAGGCAAAGCGGCAAAGCTTGTTCTTGAAGTCGCGGCGCATTTGGGAGACGGCAGAGTCAGAACTATCGCCATGGATATGACCGAAGGTTTAACCAGGGGCATTGAAGCGATACCGACAGGCAGTCCGATACAAGTGCCTGTTGGCGAGAAAGTTTTGGGACGTATTTTAAACGTTGTCGGCAATGTTGTTGACGGCGGAGAAGAGATAAAAAGCGAACACAAATGGTCTATCCACCGCGACCCGCCGCCGTTTGAAGAGCAAAGTACAAAATCGGAAGTCTTTGAAACGGGTATAAAAGTGGTAGATCTATTAGCCCCTTACGCAAAAGGCGGAAAAGTAGGACTGTTTGGCGGCGCAGGCGTAGGCAAGACGGTTATTATCATGGAACTTATCCACAACGTTGCATTTAAGCACAGCGGCTATTCCGTATTTGCAGGTGTCGGCGAGAGAACAAGAGAAGGAAACGACCTTTATCATGAGATGAAAGAGTCCAACGTTTTGGACAAAGTCGCGCTTTGCTACGGACAAATGAACGAACCGCCGGGAGCAAGAAACAGAGTTGCGCTCACAGGTCTTACGATAGCGGAGTATTTCAGAGACGAAATGGGACTTGACGTGTTGATGTTTATAGATAATATATTCAGATTTTCACAATCAGGCTCCGAGATGTCCGCGCTTTTAGGCAGAATTCCATCAGCCGTTGGTTATCAGCCGACATTAGCAAGCGAACTTGGACGATTGCAAGAGAGAATCACCTCTACCAAAAAAGGTTCTATTACCTCCGTTCAAGCGATATACGTTCCTGCGGACGACTTGACCGACCCCGCTCCCGCGACTGTTTTTTCGCACTTGGACGCTAAGACGGTTTTAAGCAGAAGCATAGCCGAAAAAGGTATCTATCCTGCCGTTGACCCGCTTGGTTCTACGTCAAGAGTGCTTGACCCGCAGATATTGGGCGAAGAGCATTATAAAGTTGCGCGCTCCGTTCAAGCAACGCTTCAAAAATATAAAGATTTGCAGGATATCATAGCGATACTTGGTATGGACGAGCTTAGCGAAGAGGACAAATTGGTAGTAGATAGAGCGAGAAAGATAGAGAGATTTTTGTCTCAACCATTCTTTGTCGCGGAAGTTTTCACGGGAAGCGCGGGTAAATATGTAAGTCTTGAGGATACCATCGCGGGCTTTAAGGGCATTATAGAAGGAAAATATGACGACTTGCCTGAAAACGCATTTTACATGGTAGGCAATATTGACGAAGCGGTGGCAAAAGCTGAAAAAATCAAAGCCGGCGCATAAAAAGGTTTGCGATGAATACGATAAAATTGGAGATTGTGACGCCTGAGGGATTGATTTTCTCAGGTAGTGCAAAATCGGCTACATTTCCGGGAAGCGAAGGCGAGTTTGGAGTTTTACCAAACCACGCCGCGCTTTTGACCTCTTTGAAGGTAGGCATTATAGATATAGAGCTTGAAAACGGTTCTAAAGAGTCTATAGCAATTAACTGGGGATTTGTAAAAGTTGAGGAGACCAAAGTTACCGTTTTAGCCGACGGTGCTGTGGCTATCGGCGGAAGAGACGAGAGCGAAATTGCCGCCGCGCTTGAAAAAGCGAAAAGTTTAATCCAAAGCATGAGCGACTCCAATGTAGCCCTCGCGGTTGCTAAAGTTGACTCCATGTCAAAAAAGATATATTAATCTATGGGCGCAATATTTGCATATTTGGCAAACAGCCATCCTATAACATGGTTTGTTTTAGGGTGGCTCTCTTTGTATTTTATACTTACATTTACTATTTTTATAGCCCGAAGCCTCTATCTTTCAACATGGAAAGAGAGAGAGCAAGAGTCGCTTGAAAAAATGCTGCTTGGCGCGAAAGTACCGAAAAACAGTTCTATTTTGGCTAAATGCGCATCACAAAAGTACTCGCCGGCTTTCTTGAAAGTATGTAAAAATGCAGCCGAAAAGAATGTAACTACGGGACTCTCATGGCTGTCTATTATCGCTTCAACTTCGCCTTTTATAGGACTTTTCGGCACGGTAGTATCTATTTTACAAACATTCGGCAAGCTCGGACAATCCACAAACGCAAGCCTAAGCGTTATAGCTCCCGCAATCAGCGAAGCTTTAGTTGCAACGGCGGGCGGTATATTTGTCGCAATTCCCGCATACACTTTTCATCTTGTCTTAAAACGAAAAGGTTACGATGTTATGGCGTATATAGGACGACAGATTGATTTGATATCAAATGAACAAAATTACCCTAAAGAGCAACCGTTATATGGCAATAGATTGGGATGAAAAACCGGAACTGAATATCACGCCTTTAGTGGATATTATGCTCGTATTGCTTGCCATTTTAATGGTTACGACGCCGACTTTGGTGTTTGAAGAGAATATTACGCTTCCTGACGGCTCGAAATCAGCTCAAATGAGTAAAATACCGACGCTTGAAATCAGAATAGACAAAAATAAAATTGTTTACATGGGTAAAGATAAATTTGAACTGAAAAACTTTCCCGACAATATGATACTGTTATCCAACAAATACAGCAAAGAGACGACTATCTACATAAAAGCGGACAGAACGCTTTTATATAATGACGTGATGTACGTGATGAAAGCTGTAAAAAGCGCCGGTTTTCTCAAGGTGGCGCTGGAAACAAACGGCTGATGAGTGCGGAAAAACGATTTTACGTTATCGGCTTTTATGTTGCGCTTGGATTTTACGCCGCGATTTTTATAATTTTAGCTTACATGTACGGCAAAGAGCCTGATATTTTGCGGCGATTTACGGCAAAAGAGAATTTTTTAGATGTTGTTTTGGTTGAAAAGAGACAAGAAAACGCAAATGATAAAAAATCAACTGCCGCAACCAGTAAAGACTCGCCGCCTGCGGTTATACAAACGCAAACTATGGGAATACAAGACCTTTTTGCCAACGTTAACGAAACAAATCTTGCAAAAATCGGCGCAAAAGCCGTAACGCCAAGCAGGCTTGACGGCAAAGGCGACCAATCCAACAACGCAAGCAAACTGCTTGATAAATTAAGTTTTAAAAAACAGAGTACAATGAGCGTTACTTTGGCAAGTTCCGGCATACACGACCCGTTTATCGGAAAAATTCAAGATATGCTTTCGCAAATGTGGAGCAATACGGTTTATACGGTATCGGGCTCAGAAGCGCAAGTAGAGATAACGATAAATAATAACGGCGATTTTAGCTATTCAATAGTATCTTTGTCGTATAATGGCGATTTTAACGAAAAGCTTAAAAACTTTTTGGAAGAGATGAAGGGCGAAGTTTTTCCGCCTTATGAGGGCAAGGGCGTTTTTAAATTTAACACAATTTTTAAAGATGAAATGGAGTAGAAAATGAAAAAGGTAATTTTTGCGGTTATTTTTAGTTTTACAAGCCTGTTTGCAATTGGCGACGCTACCATAGAGATAGTTAAAACTATGGATAAGCTTCCTGTTATTCAGCTTCAAGACGCAAGCAGTTCGGGCGTGAGCAGTCTTTTGAGAAATAATATTTTCAAACTCTTTATAGCGGATTTGAAAATTACCACATATTATAATATCAACGAAGATTACGGCGTTTCAAGCTGGGAAGGCAGCAACCGCGTAGGATACGGCATAGACGTAAAAACAGACCTTGTGTTGCGATATAAAATCACGGAAGAGTTAGACGACTCTATCACGGCAAATACAAAACTTATAAATACAAGAAGCGGCAGCATTATAAGCGAAAGAAGCTTTAAAATATCCAAAGCAAGCCACTATCCGTTTTTAGCGCACTCCGTTATCATGAGCGTAGTTAAAGACACAAAACAAGAACCTGTAGATTGGATGGGCAAATATATTATATTCTCCAAACAGACGTCTCCCGGGGAAAGCGAGATAATCATAGCAGACTACACGCTGACTTTTCAGCAGACTATAGTCAAAGGCGGACTAAATATATTTCCAAAATGGGCAGACAGAGAACAAAACAGCTTTTATTACACTGCAGACGAAGGCAAAAAATTGATAGTTTATAAAGTCTCCATTATGAGCGGTCAAAGAGAAGAGATTATAAGCGGCAATGGAATGCTCACGGTATCGGACGTAAGCGACGACGGCAATAGACTGCTTTTAACAATGTCGCCGGATGACCAAGCGGATATATTTATGTATGACATAAGAAGTAAATATTTAACCAGAATCACAAATTATCGGGGCATTGACGTGAGCGGAAGTTTTGTAGACGACGACACAAGAGTAGTTTTCGTATCCGACAGATTAGGATATCCTAATATATTCTCAAAAGCGTTAAAAGAGGATAGAGTCGAGCAGATGGTTTATCGCGGCAAAAACAACTCTTCCGCTTCTACATACAAACACTATATAGTCTATTCGGGGCGCGATAAATCGAGCGAATTCGGTCAGCAGGTATTTAATCTCTATCTAATTTCAACAAGAACAGATTTTATAAGACAACTCACGGCTACCGGCGAAAATCTTTTCCCGCGCTTTTCGCATGATGGCGGCAGCGTACTATTTATCAAAAATTATACAAATGAGAGCGCGCTTGGCATTGTAAGACTAAGCGTTAATAAAAGTTTTCATTTTCCTATACATGTAGGTAAAATACAGTCGTTGGATTGGTAATTTTTAATATAATTTATGGTAGAATTATGAAAATTTTTTTTAAAAGGCGGTAAGAGGTATGAGTAAAAAGTTACTTATAGGCGCTGTAATGGCGTTGTTTTTGTTGGGCGGTTGTTCTGATAAAGCTCAAGTTGACGCGGGCGGCGAGTATGTTGACGCGAAAGCCAGCGGAGCTTCTACGATTAGCAATCCGGAAGTAGCGGATTTGATTACAAAATTAGAAGGTGCGGCAAGAAGCGTTTATTTTAATTTTGACCAATTTGACGTTAAAGCAAGCGAACTTGACGCTATTAAAAGTAATGCCATTTTATTTACGGGCACAGACGCTGCAGGTTTGAGCGTTAAAATTGAAGGCAACTGCGACGAATGGGGTACCGACGAGTACAACTACGCGCTTGGTCTCAAAAGAGCGAAAGCCGTTAAAGACGCGCTTGTGGCAAACGGCGTTTCTGAGAATAGAGTTACAATCGTAAGCTATGGCGAAACAAACCCTGCTTGCACAAGCTCTTCAAAAGAGTGCTGGAGCAAAAATAGAAGAGTTGATTTTAAACTTATTCCATAATTTATGAGAGACTTTTGCATGCAAACTCCATATGTGTTTTTACGCATATGGAGTTTTTTATTAGTAATAACTTTCTGTTTTGGCGCTGAACCTTCCGCGTTTGATGTGGGCAGACTTGATTCAAATTCTACTTACGGATTGACAGAGAGTGAAAAATATCTGCTAAATATAAATAGAAAAATAGAAACATTATCCGCAGAATTAATAAAATTAAAATCAGACGTGAATACGGCGGTAGAGAGATCTGAAGGAGCTATATCGCTCTTAGACAGCTTAAGCGCAAAAATGTCTTCTGTCTCGCAATCCGCTCAAGCTATAGACGCTAATCAAAGTTACCAAAACGCTTATATCGGCGAACTTGAAAAATATGTCAAAGAGAGTAGAAGTTTAGAACTTGCAAATCAAGAAACTATAAAAAACGTTTTAACCGAACTTACGACTATGGTGGATACTTTGAGCGCAAATTATGCCGCTTTGGATAAGCGTATAGCCGCACTTGAGGGTAAAAAAACAGCAGCTCCCGCTAAAAGCCAATTTGACGCGAATATCTCATCTGAAGAGTTATTCAAAGAGGGCGAAAAACTGCTCTCTAACAAAGAGTATGCTAACTCCAAAAAATATTTTGCCGAATTAATATCGCGCGGATATAAGCCTGCGCGCAATAGTTATCTGCTCGGCGAAGCGGAATATTTCAGCGAAAATTGGAGCGAGGCTATCGTAAATTACAAAAAAAGCGCCAATCTTTACGACAAAGCGGACTACATGTCAAGACTTTTGTATCATACGGCTATATCGTTTGATAAACTCGGCGAAACTTCTAACGCAAATCAATTTTACAAACTATTAAAAACAAATTATCCTGACAGCAAAGAGGCAAAAGCGTCTCCAAATAGAAATTGACATTACGACTGCCAACAGTAAAATGTCGGTTACCGTCATTTGATAACTTCTGCACCGTCATTGCTCAAATCATCATTCATGTGTACTTTTGTATGCCGCATATATTTTTGCAGGCAGTTGTCACAAACAAAAAAATTTACAAAGTGCGCTTACCAACTTTATAGTTGTTAAAATTATTATATTTATATCTAAACTTAACTGCAAAAACTGTATATCCAAAATTTTTTTAAAGTTGAAAATCTACATTTCCCGCAAATAGCCTATATGAACGGCATTACTATGCCAATATTACAATGCTTACGGATTTTTAAAAAAGTATGTTATCCGCCGCCGACGCAGTTCTTGAGGCTGAAGGAAGAGGCGATTTAGCCGTAAAATACTCCTCTTTTCCGTTATATGTACTCTTTGTAACGCCTTTTGGCACAGGGAATTTGCGCCTTGTTTCGGGATATAGTTTTATATAATTTTGTATAAAATAAGCAAACGGCGCGGTAGACGTGCGTCCGCCGACTTCGCTTGCCGCCATGGGCGTATTATCGTCGTTGCCGTACCAAACCATCACATTTATATCGGGGCTTATACCGCAAAACCATGCATCTACATTATTATTTGATGTACCTGTTTTGCCTGCTATTTCTATGCCGTTTACATGTGCCCCCCTGCCTGTTCCGCTCTCCACAACAGCTTTTAACATATCAATCATCAAATAGTTTTGAGCCGCGTCCAAAATCTGTTTTTTCTCGCTTTCAAACAGTTGTTCCGCGCCGTATCTGTTTACAATCTTTTTTATCATTTTAGGCTCTATAAGAACGCCGCCGTTTGCGAACATTCCATAAAATTTACTATACTCCAAAGGCGACATGCCAAGACTTCCAAGCGATATGGACAAATCTTTGGGCACATTTTTAAAGCCCATTTTCGTAAGTTCGCCGTGCACCGTCTCAAGTCCTACGCTTGATACTAAATTTATCGTAGCAAGGTTGCGCGAACGCATTAGGGCGTCTTTTATAGTAATCAATCCCTGAAAATTGCCCTCTATATTTTTTGGCGTCCACTCTTTTGTCTCATTAGCCGCTTCTTCAACGTAAACTCTTGAGATATCGGGTATCAAATCCATCGTAGAGTATCCCGAATCCAACGCAATCTGATATAAAAACGGCTTAAAACTGCTCCCAAGCTGCCTGTTTGCCAAAACGGCTCTATTAAACTCGCTTTGCGTGTAGTTATGTCCGCCTACAAGAGCTAAAATATCGCCGTTGAAATTATCCAGTACAACAATCGCGCCGTTTAATACGGAAGTATTGGCGTCTTGATATCTTTCCAATATTTTTTGATATCCAAACTCAAGCGACTCGCGGGCTAAACGTTGAGTTTTCAAATCAATCCCAAGATATATCTTATATCCGCCGCTTCGCACATCGTCGTATAAAGCGTTCGCTTCTCTGATAGCTTCGTCCACAGCATACGGAGCTTGATTTTTTGAGAGCGTATCGTTGTAAACAATCACCTCTTCCGCAACCGCATTGTTATACTCTTCCTCGCTTATCCAGCCCAAAGTTTTCATGCGATTTAGCACTGAATTGGCGCGCGCAAGCGTCAAATTTAGATTTTTTGTCGGGTCGTAACTATTCGGCTGACGCGGTATGCCGACAAGCATCGCTATCTCTTTGAGACTAAGCTGCATGAGGGGTTTTCTAAAATACCCCTCCGCCGCAGTCCTTACGCCATAATAACCGTGCCCAAAATAGATATGGTTAAGATACCGCTCCATTATCTGCTCTTTAGTCAAATTCCGTTCTATAATAAGCGCGATTAGAGCTTCAGTCAGTTTTCTTTTAATAGTTTTCTTATGCGTAAGAAGCGTATTTTTCACAAGCTGCTGCGTCAGAGTGCTTGCCCCTTCGGCGTATTTCATTTTTATTATATCCTTAATGAGCGCTCTTAAAATCGCCTCCACATTCACGCCGCTGTGTTCAAAAAAGACCGTATCTTCAACAGCCACAAGCGCTTCTACCATGCGGTACGGTATCTCTTCAAACTCCGCATACAATCTATTTTCATCGTCAAAATAGTTCGCTACCAACTCGCCGTTTCTATCAAAAAACTGCGTTGTAAGTTTAGGATTGTAATTTATAAGTCCATAAGCTTGATAATATGCATTTTGATAAATATTGACGGCAAATACGGCAAATATCGCCAAAATCGCCGCTAATAACGCTAAAATAACTCTCTTTTTATTAATCTTTGGCTTTTGCTCTTCTGTGTTTTCTATATTCATTGCCTAAAACTCCTATTTTCAAATCCTACATTTAAAAGCGCTTTTGTATATTCGCATGCAGGTGAGCTAAAAATCTTTTCACTCGCCCCTCTTTCCATAATTATACCCTCTTTCAATACAATACACTCTTTGCACGCTCTTTTTGCTAAAGGCAGCTCATGCGTTACAAAAATTATCTCAAAACCTATCTTTTTATGCAGCTCTTCTAATAAAGTTACGATTTTCTCTTTCATGTCAAAATCCAAAGCGGTTGTCGGCTCGTCAAGCAGTAAAAGTTTCGGATTTTGCGCTATTGCCATTGCGATGATAACGCGCTGAAGCTGCCCTCCGCTAAGTTCTGCGGGAAACCTCTCCAGCAACCCTTCGTCTAATCCAACCATGCTTATGCACTCTTTTTGCTTAACTTCGGACGCAAAAAACTGTTTTGATATTTTTGTCATTGGAGAAAGAGCAGTAAAAGGATTTTGCGGTATAAAAGCTACATTTTTCCCAAGCGAAAGCTCAAAATCGCTTTTTAAATCAATATCGCATTTAAGATTTTTCGGAAGCAATCCTAAAACAGCTTTCAGCGTCAAACTCTTGCCGCTGCCGCTTTGCCCCACGATAGAGAGCGAGCCGTTAAGTTTAAATTGTATATTTAAAAGCTCTTTTTCGCCGTTTAAAATCCTAAGTTTTTTACACTCCAGCATTCTCAAGCTCCAAAAACGGCAATAACCGCTCAAGACTTAACCCCATCGCGGTACTCTCAAATCCAACCGACTTTTTAATATACTGCCTGCAAAAACCCTCAACCATGCAAGCACCCGCCTTGCCTTCCCATTCGCCGCTTTTAAGGTAAGCTTCCAAATCGCCGCTTTCAAATTTATCAAATTCATAAAAAGCCGCCGACAAATCCGTCAATTCTAATTTTAAACTCTTATATATCATGCAAGTGATAATTGAAACGCCGCTGCCGCTTTGCAAATAGAGCATTTCGCGCGCTTCGTTTACGTCGCGCGGCTTTAAAAGAATTTTATTACGCGCCTCTACAACGGTATCGGCGACAAGAGAGGGCATATCCAAAGGATACGTTTTTAGATAATGCGCCGCTTTGTTTTTGGCTGCCTCATACACAAAATCGCGCGCATCCATGCTTTTTATACCGCTCTCGTCAAAATCCAATGCCCGCTGCACAAAAGCTATGCCTGCATTTTTTAAAATTTTCACTCTCGTAGAAGATGAAGAAGCTAAAGCCAATATCGGAGCTTTTTTCATTTTATGATTTTTAATCTCCCCGAAGTATAGCATCTGCATATTTTAACGCGGCTTTTTTTGCCTCTTCTATTTTAGCGGCATCTTTACCGCCGGCTTGCGCAAAATCGTCTCTTCCGCCGCCGCTGCCGCCTACTATCAAAGCTATATCTTTTACCCATGCGCCCGCTTTTATAGCGCAATTTTTCGCGCCTGCGGCTATCGTTACTTTGCCGTCGTTGTTTTGAAACAGTAAAACGGCAACGCGCTCTTTTTGATTTTTAATCTCATCGATGCGGTTTT
>JAIRNE010000062.1 GCA_031258205.1 Campylobacteraceae bacterium | reverse complement strand
GATAGAGCCTCTTTGGTTTTTGCCTCGCCGATACCGGATACTATAAGCGCGACGGTTTCGTTTAAATATATATTAAAAGGCATTTTGCTTTCACATGCAAGATGGAAAAATCCTATTATTGGCTTTGCTTCGGCAACAAGAGCGGTGTGGATAAGCGTTTTGATTTTTAAATTTCTCATTACGCGATTATATCGCTTTAATAAGAATTTTGTGACAAATTCCGCCAAATCAAATATATTTAATGTAAATCGCGCTAAAATCAAAAGTTTAATATCTTGATAAGGGAGCAAGTATGGCGCATGAAGAGGGAAGAAGAAAATTCTTCGGCTACGCGCTCGGCGGATTTGCCGCTTTGGGAGGCGCTCTGTCTCTTGTAGCGATGAAAAAGAGCTGGGATCCGCTGCCAAGCGTGGAAGCTGCCGGGTTTCTCACAGTTGACCTTTCGCCTATGAAAGACGGCGAAAGCCGCACTATAGAATGGCGCGGACTGCCCGTTTTTATTTTAAAGAAAACGGCTGAGATGAAGAAAAACGAACATAGAGACGTTGTAGTGGATGACGCGAATTATACGGTAGTTGTACAGCTTTGCACACACCTTGGATGTATCCCCGAGTGGAAAGCGTCCAAACAACAGTTTCACTGTGCATGCCACGGCGGAGTATTTAACGCCGATGGACTTGTTGTGGTGGCTCCGCCTCCAAAACCGTTGGATATACCGCCGTTTAAGATAGACGGTACGACTTTGGTTCTTGGCGAAAAGGGTCCTGAGTATGAACAACTCACGGCTAAAGCGTAAGGAGGCAGGCAATGGCACATATTAGAAAAGCTACGGGTTTTATAGATTGGCTTGACCAGCGGTTGGCGATTAAGCCTTTATTTAAAATACTGATGACAGAGTACTGGATACCAAAAAATATCAATTTTCTTTGGGCTATGGGCGTTGTACTTTTAGTACTTTTTGCGGTACTTTTTATAAGCGGACTGTTTTTATTGATGTACTACAAGCCTGATGTGAAGCTCGCATTTGACAGCGTAAATTTCACAATCATGCAAGAAGTCGCATACGGCTGGCTGTGGCGGCATTTGCATGCTGTGGCAGCGTCTTTGATATTTCTTATCATTTATATACATATGCTTGTGGCGATATATTACGGCTCGTACAAAAACGGCAGAGAGATTATCTGGATAAGCGGCATGCTTTTGTTTGTCTGTTTTTCAGCCGAAGCGTTCAGCGGATATATGCTTCCATGGGGGCAAATGAGTTATTGGGCGGCAAAAGTTATCACCGAACTGTTTGCAAGCGTTCCGTTTATCGGCGATGGTTTGGTAGAGTGGATAAGGGGTAATTTTTATCCTGCGGACGCTACTTTGACAAGATTTTTTATGCTTCATGTAGTGCTTCTTCCTATCGCTATTATAGCGATTATCGCTTTACACTTTTACTCTTTGCGCATACCTCATGTTAATAACCAAACAGCCGAAGAGTTTGACTTTAACGAAGAGGCTGACAAATATAAATACGGCAACAAAAAAGAGTCTAAAGTTATACCTTTCTGGCCTGCGTTTTTATGCAAAGACTTTTTTGTAGTAAGCGTATTTATGGTATTGGTATCGTATCTTGTATGTTTCCATTTCAATTTTGCTATGGATCCTATCAACTTCGACCCTGCGGACAATCTCAAGACGCCCGCACACATTTATCCCGAATGGTACTTTTTGTGGAGTTATGAAGTATTGAGAGGTTTTTACTTTGATATAGCCGGTATCCCCGCAATGTATATAGGATTGATTGCGTTTGGATTTGCCCAAATCGCCTTCTTCTTACTGCCGTTTTTAGACCGCGACCAAAGCGTAAAACCAGCATCCAAAAGACCGTTATTTAGAGTATGGTTTTGGCTGCTTGTTGTGGATTTGATACTGCTTACTATTTACGGCAAACTGCCTCCGGGCGATGATATATACAGCATTTTTATATCAAATAATTTAGCGGGCTTTATCATCACGGTACTGTTTTTGGCGCTTTTTATCGCGCTGCCGATTATAACAATCATTGAGAGAAAAAGAGACGGAGGCGCAAAATGAAAGAGTTAAAAATTTTAGCAATCCTCGCTTTATTTACGCTCATAACATATATAGGCATAGAGCCTTTTGCGCATACACAAATGAGCCCTGCTGTGGCGGATGCAAATTTTAACTATGAGCAGGAGGATATAAATCTTGCGAAAGTCAGGATAGAAGAAGCAAAAGCTGCGCTTAAAAAAGCGGAAGACAATCTTGCAAAAAACAGAGCGGACGAAGATTTGCAAAACGCCGTAGAGAATGCGAAACAAGAGGTTGAAACAAGAGAAAACGATTTGTCGGCTTATGGGGAGCTCTGGACGCAGGCAAATGAGATAGCCGCGCTTGAAGGCAATGCCGAAAACGGCGCGGAACTTTTTATTATGGCGTGCGCATCCTGCCATGGATTATCCTCTCAAGGAATGGAGAGTCCGTTTGACGCGGCTTTGTCGTCTGAAGCTTACGGAGTAGCCGTACCCGACCTAAGCCTTTCCGGAGCCGTTTATGATAAAAAATTCTTGAGCGCGCTCATTATCAATCCTGCGCAAGCTTTGAAAGTATCTAAAAAATTCAACGATGAAAATCCGCTTCCAATGACGCCGTTTTTTGGTATGGGAGAGGATTTAAATCAAGAAGTTGCCGATATCGTTGCGTATTTGCAATCCATAGCTTCGCAGGACGTAAGCGATAAAGAAGTTTTTGAGACAGCTTGTCTGCGCTGCCACGATGTGAAATACGACGCATTTTATTCGCCGACAGAAAAAGCCGCTTTAAAAGGCTACATGGGTTCAAATCCTCCCGATTTATCCATCATGATACGTTCACGAGGAGCTGAATATCTTGAGAATTTTATCAACGACCCTCAGAAGAAGCTTGACGGCACGGCAATGCCGCGCGTAGGACTTACAAAAGAACGCACAGAGCAGGTTGTAAATTATCTTGAAAATATCGGCGACAGCAAGAAAGACGAAAGAACTGTCGTTGGTATCGGTATGATTATATTCTTTGCGCTGATGGCATTTTTTGCTTACATGTGGAAAGAGGAAGTCTGGAAAGAGCTTCACTAATTTTTTAATTTTCGGGAGTTTTTATAACTCCCGAAAAAATTTAAATCAATGCTAAGTTTCTTCTATATAATAACAATCCTTTTAATTAAAGTATTTATTATTTCTATTTTTTGGATGTTGAGCTTGCTGTATATAGCAATCATCTGTATAACTCTTTATCTGATATTTAACGCTTTGTTTGATGCAAGACGAAACGTTTTATCGGCTTTTATCCTCACTCTTTATCTTTTGATTGTGGCGTTGGGGCATATCGTTTCCGTTATATCTTTCTAAGCGTTTGAATTTCTAATAAATGCCCTTTTGGCGTATGCGATTTAAAGTCATATATATGCCGTATTGTTTTTAATGGTCGTTTTTTGGATACAAAATGCGCGTATTAAAAGTATTTTATTAGTAACAGTTCCGTTTTTATCCGAACCTTTCGGAAATATTCGGAAGCTGTAAATATTATAATAGATTAAAAAACAGGCTTTTTGTTGAAAAATAAAAAGATATAATTAGGCGTAAAAAATATAAAAGCGATAAAAATCGGACAAAATTTAAAGCGGCGGGGTTTAATTTATCGTAACTTAGGCTTTGCGGCGCCGCAGCGTTTCGCATATTTTTAAAGTCTAATAATACTATTGAGTATAATAAAATCGTTTTAGTTACGGAGGTAAAAATGGCATACTGGAGTTGGGATTCGTCTTATGATATCGGGATAGAAGCCATAGACAATCAACATAGAAAAATAGTCCAATATATCAATGAGCTGCATGAGGCGTTTGTGCTGAATGATAAAAGTATCGTTAAAAATACGCTCTCCCACATAACGGATTATATTATTTCGCATTTTTCTTTTGAGGAAGAGTTGATGAGAGAAGCGCAATTCCCGCAATTTATACGGCATAAAAGCATTCATGATAATTTTGTGTCAAATATCGGCAGATACAAAATCGCCTTTAATGAAGGACGCGATATAACCGGTCAGCTTATGGCTGAACTTCAGATTTGGCTCACGCATCATATACTGCATGAAGACAAAGCTTATAAAGAGTGCGTGCAAAAAATGCTAAGCGATGAAGATAAAAAATCTAATATATTCAAAAAAGCTTTTGGAAGTTTTACCGAGTAACGAACCGATAAAACTTCCCTAAAAGCAATCTAAATTTTTATATAGGGTTTTTGTCCCGCTTCGTAAAAGTTATTGCCCTCGCTGTCTATCGCTACAATTGCCGGAAAATCTTCCACGGTAAGTCTTGCTACGGCTTCGGGTCCAAGTTCCGGATATGCCAAAACTTCATACTTTTTAATAGTCTGCGATATAAGCGCTCCCGCTCCTCCGATAGCGACCATGTAAACTGCGCCGTTTTTTACGATAGAGTCAATAACCTCTTTTGAACGGTAACCTTTTCCGACCATGCCGCTTACGCCAAGATCCAAAATGGTCGGAGTATATTTGTCCATTCTGCCGCTTGTCGTGGGTCCCGCCGCGCCTATAACCTGCCCCGGTTTTGCGGGACTTGGTCCAAGATAATAGATAGTCTCGTTTTCAAGCTCAACGGGCAGTTTTTCGCCGCGCGCCAAAGCTTCGGTTAAAGCTTTATGCGCCGCATCGCGCGCCGCTATTATCGTACCTGAGATTAAAACATTATCGCCCGCTTTGAGTTTTTTGGCGACATCTTTACCGAATGGGGCTTGTATTTTTATAGCTTCTGACATTGTAACTCCTTAAAGCGTAATATCGGCGTGGCGCGCCGCATGACAGTTAACGTTAACGGCAACGGGAAGCCCCGCTATATGGGTAGGATACCACTCCACGTTTACTTTTACGGCAGTTGTCGTACCGCCTAAGCCCTGCGGACCAACGCCCGTTTTATTGGCAAGTTCCAAAAGTTCGTCTTCAAGTTTTGCATAATCCGGATGTTCATTTCGCGAATCTACAGAGCGCACAGCCGCCTGCTTAGCTAAAAGCGCGGCTTTATCCATAGTGCCGCCTATGCCTACGCCGATAACCATCGGAGGACAGGCGTTGGGACCGGCTAATTTGACAGTCTCTAAAAAAACTTTTTTTACGCCTTCTAAGCCGTCTGCAGGAACAAGCATTTTTAATATGCTTTTATTTTCGCTGCCAAAGCCTTTTGGAGCAACTTTAATCTTGAGTTTATCGCCCTTAACTATTCTTACATTGATGACGGCGGGCGTATTATTTCCTGTATTTTTCCTGTTAAATATCGGTTCTGCGACTACGGATTTTCTCAAATATCCATCTACATAGCCTTTTGCAATGCCGTCATTTATAGCGTCTTCCAGATAACCGCCCTCAATCCTTATATCCTGTCCGTACTCTACAAATACAACGCTCATACCCGTATCTTGACAGATTGGCACAGCATCTTTTGCGGCTATATCGGCATTCTCAATAATCTTGCCCAAAATATCGCGCCCAAGCGGCGAACGCTCGTCTTTTTGAGCCTGCTTAAAAGCTTTGTATATATCCGGCGTTACAATCCTGCACGCTTCAATACAGAGCTTAGCAACCGCATTGGTAATATCCTGCGCTTGTATCACTTTCATACCTTCTCCTTCAATATTTTTATATCCACAGCATTCTACTACCATATAATTAAAGAAAAACTTTATTATAACTTAAATGAAAATATATAAGTTTTAACTCTGTAACATAACTAAAATGGTACCGCTTGAAACAAGTACGCCGTTCTCTTTTATTTCAAAACAGACCTCGTTTAAAGTACCATTTGTCATGCCGCTTTTCACATGCACGCTAAATTTCAACCCAATCGGCTGCGTATGCAAAATAAGATTTGAACAAGAGAGCAGATAACCTTCATTTTCGCTCTCATTTAAAGCCGAAACAGATGAAAACAGACACTTTGCAAAAATGTTTATCACGCAGATAATAAGAATGCAAGAGGAGATAGGCACAGGAGGCGGCGGGTTTAGATTTATGTACGCTTCGTTTTTGCAGGAGAGTTCAAAACTTTTAAACTCATCCTTACTGCTTGAAGCTTCGGATATCATGAGCGAAGTAGGCGACAGGCTTAGACTGTTTGCGCTAAAGGGCGCAAAAATTATAAAAAATCAAGACGAATGTAACTTTGCATATCTATCGCAGCTTTTTATGGAGTGCGCACTTTTGGAAGAGAGCGCGTACAAAAAACTGCGCGAACTCAAATAATACATCAAGCATATTTTTGGTAAGATATTTTTTTATTTTAAGGAAGGAGTTTATTATGAAAAAATTTTTAACTTTTATCTGCTTGGGCGGTTTGCTTATTGCGGGCGATTTTGAAGACAATCTTAAAGAAAGTATCAAAAATAATTTTAAGCAAGATATAGAGGTTATAAGTTCTAACAGCCTCAAAAGTATAAGCGGCATACGTCTTGTTTTGCTTAAAACCATAGAAGGCAACACTATGCCTTTATATGTTTCTGAAGACGGCAAATCATTTTTAGCGGTATCGGATTTTTTCTATTTTGATAATAACGAAGATAAAGAGCTTTTGTTGGGTAAAATAGACGAAATCAAAGCGGTAAACGAAGCGGCGAAAACAAAAGAGTTTGACAAATTATTTGACAATATACCAAAAGAGGCGGGCATACTCTTAAAATCCAAAAATAAAACGGACTCCCTTTTGACGATAGTTACAGACCCCGACTGCCCGTATTGCCGTGCTGAATTGTCAAGATTGAGAGAGCATCTGAAAAGTACAAATGTGAGAATGATTTTTGCGCCCGTTCATGACGAAAAAGCTTTTATTAAATCGGCTCTTATTTTGGAAGAGACAAAAAAAATGAAAGATAATGAAAAAATTATATCCGTCATAGAGAAATATTATCAAGATATTGAACTTGACGAAAAACAGATGCAGACAAAAACGGATGTCGTACATGGCGCGGCAAACGCGATATTCGGCTCTGGTCTTATAAGCGGCGTGCCGTATCTGCATAGCGGAAAACTGAAGTAGGAAAGAGTTTTGGAAACAGGCGCGGTTATTATATTTTTAGCGCTCTTATTGGTAATCGCGCCGTTTATCTCAAGCGTTACAAAAATCCCCATTGTTGTAGTTGAAATGCTTTTGGGCGTATTTGGCGCGTATGCCGGCGTTTTGAAAGCGTTCGCAGAGTTTGAAACTTTTGCCCATCTTGGCTTTTTATATCTGATGTTTTTAGTCGGCATGGAGGTCAATCTAAAAGAGCTGCATTTTGGCAAAGCTCCGCTTTTAAAAAGAGCGGTTGTGTTTTTCGGCACGATTTATATATTATCTATTATTATCACGCTGTATTTTAATCTGAACATCGTTTATGTCGCTATATTTCCTATCTTTTCGCTTGGCATTTTGATGACCCTCATCAAAGAGTACGGCAGAAACAGGACATGGCTCTCTTTGGCTTTAAATGTCGGCATTATCGGCGAATTGATTAGTATTATTGTGATGATAGCGCTAAGCAGCGTTTTAAAAAACGGATTTAATATACACTTTTTTATCACGATTATAATACTTGCACTCTTTTTTCTGAGTTTTATACTCTTTTTTAAGGGTGCGAAAGTCTTTTTTTGGTGGTTTCCAGAAGTTAAAACGGCGATTATGCCCTATCAAGACAATAAAGATATAGATATAAGACTCTCCATGTCGCTTGTTTTTACGATGGTAACGCTGATGATAATTATCGGCATAGACGAAGTGTTGGGAGCATTTTTAGCGGGGCTGTTTTTAGCGTTCTTTTTTAAGCACAAAATAGATTTGCGCGAAAAACTTTCATCATTCGGATTCGGTTTTTTTATACCGATTTTTTTTATACATGTAGGCTCAACTCTGCCCATCGAAGCGTTTATAAATCCTGAAATATTAAAACTCTCGTTTTTTATCTCGGGAGCAATAATATTAATAAGACTTATTGGCTCTTTAGCGGCGTATCTTAGCTACTTCGGATTTAAAAATACGGTTCTTTTCTCTTTAAGCAACTCTATGCCGCTGACTTTTTTGGTCGCCGTTGCTACTTTGGCATACAATACAAGCGCAATAGGAGATGATGAGTATTACGCCGTTATCATAGCGGGGTTAATCAGCGCGGTAGTTCTCATTATTATGATAAAAATACTGCATTCTATCTTCAACGCTTTGGGGGTTAAGTGATTTTAAGTATTGAGAGCAGCTGCGACGACAGCTCTTTGGCATTAACAAAAATCAACACATGCGAACTTGTTTTTCACAAAAAAATTTCGCAAGAGACTGCACATTTTTCATATGGAGGCGTTGTGCCCGAACTTGCCGCAAGACTTCATGCAGCCGCGCTTCCAAAAATACTTGAAGAAGTATCAAAATATCTAAAAGAGGTAAAAGCCATTGCCGTTACAAACGAGCCCGGACTTTCTATGAGTCTTTTGGAAGGCGTAATGATGACAAAAGCTCTCAGCCTTGCCCTTGATGTGCCGATTTTACCGATAAATCATTTAAAAGGACATATCTATTCGCTCTTTATCGCCCAAAAAGAGAGACTGCCGCTTGGCATTTTATTGGTGTCAGGCGGGCATACGCAGATTTTGGATGCGAAAAGTTATGACGATATAAAGATTTTAGCCTCTACGTTAGACGACAGCTTTGGCGAGAGTTTTGACAAAACCGCCAAAATGCTGCGTCTTGGTTATCCGGGAGGAAGCGTTATAGAAGAGTACGCAAAGCTTGGGCAAAAGCGGTTTAATTTTACTATACCAATGCAAAGGTCAAAAAATATCGCCTTTAGTTACTCGGGGTTAAAAAATCAAGTAAGAGTTGCCGTTCAAAAACTTGGCGAAAATATTTCGCGCCAAGACATGTACGACATCGCGGCTTCGTTTCAAGACGCCGCGATAAGCCATATTTTGATACAGTGCGAAAAGATTTTTAAACAAAATGTATTCAAAGAGTTTGCCATAGTCGGGGGTGCTGGCGCAAATCAAACGCTGCGTGAAAAAATGAGAATTTTATGTGAGAGATTTGGCATAAAGTTATATCTGCCGCCGCTTGAATTTTGTTCTGATAATGCCGCTATGATAGGAAGAGCCGCGATAGAAGCGTACAGATTGAAAAGATTTGTACCGTTTGAGGATATCAAAATCAACCCCAAATGCGCACAAGCAGCCGCAAAAAACGGCACGCTATAAATAACTGCATGTGTAGTCATACGGCGTAAGTGTCTTATTGGTTTGAATACCATTGCATTGACATCTACGATATAGCAAATGGCGGCGTAAATGTCTTATTGATTTGGCAATACCAAAGAATTAAATATCCATAAACGGCTTAAACGATAACGGAAATTTTTCCATACCCTTATAGCGATGATTTCATGTATCTTTAGTTTAGCTCTGCCGAAGCGTATTTAATAAATTTAAACACAACGCTTGTGTCGGTTCAACTTAATGCGGATACTCTTCTTACATTTTTCATAGCCATATTTAAATACAACCCTTGTGTCGCTTCAACTGACAAATTGTTAAAGGAACAAAATGAAACTGTTCGATTTAAATACAACCCTTGTGTCGCTTCAACTAAAAGCGTTAAAATGGGATAACACTGTTTATAAAGCATTTAAATACAACGCTTGTGTCGCTTCAACCAAGAAAAGCAGGCTATCTTAAAAACGATAAATCTTTCAAATCGACATTTTATGAACTTTTTCCAATTAAATTTAATAAATGATACAAAGAGCAATATTTGCCGATGCCGCCGCAAAAAGATACCGCATATCAAATAAAAATATGTTCGCTGTCCTGTTTTGGATTTCCAAGCCGTTCTTCTTCAAAGCTTCCCGAATTCAGCACTTTGATGATTGTTATAAAATCTATTTTCTGGTCAACTGTTTTTCTTAATTCATTAACAAGTTTTATCTGATTTGCCGTTGTGATATTGCCGCGGAAAATAGATTTTTGATGATGTTTGAGATATTTTTTGCAGATTTTAAAAACCTTGGCAACGCGGTATTTTCCTACCTCGCTAAATTCATCGGCGATATCGTAAAATAAAAAAATATAATTATAATTTATAAATGTTTTTTTCACATTTTATCTTTCAAAAGGAATGGGACAAACTCTTTGCCTTCCAAAATAAATTTAATCAGTTTATATCCTTCAAGCTTCAAACAATGCTCATATGAGACTTTTCTTTTG
>JAIRNE010000076.1 GCA_031258205.1 Campylobacteraceae bacterium | reverse complement strand
CTTGTAAAACCTACCGATGAAGATAGAAAAAAATGGAAGATTTATGAGATTCCTATCATTACAATAGCCAAAGAAGAGGTTGGCAATGTCGTAACTCAATCTGTCGTAGCGCTTGGGGTCACTATAGAAATGACAAAAGTTTTGGACGCTAAGATAGTTGAAGAGGTTATGCTCTCAACTGTTCCCGAGAAGGTAAAAGAGGCAAACAAAAAAGCCTATGAACTTGGCATAAAATACGCCCAAATATCGCTTTTGGGGTAAGTTAATCAAAGACGCTCCGCTATGCGACTAACTTTGAAATAAATTAACAACAGGAGATGCAAGTCTCTTGTTGTTATGCGGTTAAATATTTGCGTTTTAGTATCCTCCTCCGTCATTGCGAGCGACGGGCGCGAGCGCGGCAATCCAGCAACACTAAGACTTTAAACTTAATTCTCATGTAAAAACATTAACCGTTTTTATTTTATCTATATTTGTAATTCCTCTGGATTGCTTCGTCGTTTCACTCCTCGCAATGACGGGGTGAGGCAATGATGCAAAAGGCGTGGATTGCCGCGCCATTTTCAATGGCTCGCAATGACAGAGAGAGATACAATGAGAAAAAAACAGCGTTTTGCCGCGTTTGCAATGACGCATTGATACGCCAGTCCGCTTTTAAAAAAACGATACGCGCGCAACAGGCGTAAAAATACCAATGCGCATACATTAAATCAAATTTAGATAGTTTTAAATTAGATATAGATACAATGATTTGTTTTATCTTTGTCAATGGAGGTCTATGATATGTTAAGTTTCCTCAAAAAAATATCGTTATTTATAGCGAAGATTTTTTCGTTGGCGTTTAAATGGATACTGTTTCTTTTAAGCTTCATCGTTGGTAAAATAGAGTGGCAAAAGCCGCTGTGGCTGAGATATACATCTAAAGCTTTTAAGTTTTTAGGCTCTTACCTTTTAAAATACAAAAAAACAACCGCTGTCAGCATTGCCACCGTTATTTTACTCACTGCGGGCGGTTACTGCGTTTATGTTTGGCAGCAAAATCAGCCAAAACCCATAGAAGTCGCGCCTATTGATTACACGGAAGTTACGGCTAGAGTATATGCTCCACAAAAAACCAACTATAAAGAGGACAACGTAATTTTCGGCGAATTGCTTATGTATTTCAGCAAAGCGGCAGCGCCGATTGAAAATATCGGCGAAAACGGTAATATTACAGGCATAAAACTAACTCCTCATATAAACGGAACATGGAGGTGGGTCAACGAGTATTCGCTTGTTTTCACGCCCAAAGAGGATTGGCGTATCGGCGAAAAATACAGCGTCAAAATAGAACCGAAACTGCTGTTAAACGAGCAGGCAGAGATAAAAAAAGACGAATATGAGTTTAGTACCGTACCTTTTAGCGTGAGCGTTGTAAATAGAGAGTTATACCAAAATCCCGAAAAACCATCAGAAAAAAATGTAATATTTGAAGTTGAATTTGCTTATCCTGTGGATGCGGTAAGCTTTGAAAAACAGATATCCATGCAGCTCCAAACGCCCGAAAAATACAAAATCGCGCCAAGAGCGTATAAATTCGCGGTTAGATACGACAATAAAAAGATGAAAGCGTGGGTAAGGTCTGAATTTGTCAAACTTCCGGAAATTGACAGCGAAATGGTCTTAAATATCAAAAAAGGGGTCAAATCCTCTATCGGAGGCGATGGAACGGATAGAGACTTGACGGTTTCACAGAGAGTTTTGAGCATGTACACAAATGTGATTGAAAATATCTTTTTGACTATCGCCGAAAATGACAATAACGAACAAGAGCAGGTTTTAGTCGTAAAACTTGTGGATAAAGTGGATATCAAAGAGTTGTCCAAACAAGTTACGGCGGTTATTTTACCCAAAGACAAACCCTCCGTCAGAGGCAGTAAATATGTAGAAAATTACCGCTGGTCAAATAACGACGATATCTCTCCTGAGGTGCTGGCTTTATCAAAACCGCTCAAATTGACGATAGACGCTCTTGAGGACGAATTTCAAAATATCGCGAGTTTTAAATACAAAAGCAGTCCCGATGAGTATATATACATAACTATAGGCAAAAATATAGAGACAATCGGCGGTTATAAACCTAAAAATGCCGTATGGGCGGTGTTAGATGTGCCGCAGTTTCCGCAGGTTTTGAAATTTGCCAACGAGGGCGTACTGCTCTCTTTGAAAGGCGAGAAAAAAGCGCCGATTTTTGCGCGCAATATACCGGGATTTCAACTTGAGATAAACCGCGTCATTCCCTCGCAGATACAGCATTTGGTAAACTTCAACGAAAATTGGCGTTTTAGCCAAAGCTCATTTGGATATACGGATAAATCATACTTTACCGAAAGATTTACATATAATAAAACCATGCCGAAAACAGACGGCGGCAAAGTCATTTATGAAGGCGTAGATCTTGGCAGATACATGACAAGTTCTAAAGGGGTATTTTTAGTTACTCTGTCCACATGGGAGCCAGAAGCGGGCGTGATAAATTACGAAACGGGCGGTTCAAGGCTTATAGTCGTTACGGATTTGGGTATCATCGCGAAACGCTCGGTAGATAACTCTCATGATGTGTTTGTGCAGTCTATCAAAAACGGACAGCCTGTAGAAGGCGCGAAAGTATCCATACTTGGCAGAAACGGCGTAGCGGTCGCGAGCGAGACGACAAACGCGAATGGACATGCGCATTTTAAGCCTCTCGTGACCGATTATAAAACTCCCGTTTCGCAATTGCCTGCCGTGTATATAGTCCAAAAAGACGATGATTTGTCGTTTTTGCCGTTTGGCGACCATGGGCATAATAGACTGTTGGAGTTTTCAAGATTTGACGTCGGCGGCGCTCCTAATATCGCAGAACATGGCAAGCTTAGCGCGTATCTGTTTTCGGATAGAGGTTTATACAGACCCGGCGACAAAGTAAATATAGGCTCTGTTGTAAGGGCTGAAAATTGGGATATTCCTATAAACGGTATCCCTGTAAAAGCTTCGGTTTATGACGCGAGAGGGCAGTTGTTTACAAGCGAGGATTTTACGATTGACGAGAGCGGATTTAACGAGTTGTCATTTACAACGACAGCAGACGCGCCTACCGGAAGTTGGATAGTTTATCTAAATGTCGCGCAAAGTTATAAAGATAAAAATAAGGCTGGCATACTGCTTGGCTCGACTTCCGTTTCTGTTAAAGAGTTTGAACCCGACAGAATGAAAGCAGAGCTAAAATTAACTCCCGCCAAAATCAAAGGGTGGGTGAAACCAAACGAACTCAGCGTTGCTTTAAAAGCGGAAAATCTTTTCGGCTCTGCGGCGCAAAACAGACGCGTGGCGTCTTCTTTGATTTTATCTCCTGCGGCGTTTGCTTTTAAAGAGTATCAAGGATACTACTTTTATGACGGTTATTTTACCAACGAGCGGTTTGACATAGAGCTTGAGGATAGTAAAACAGATGAAAACGGCATAGCGAAATTAAATCTCTTGCTGGAAGAGTACGACAAAGCTACTTATCAGATGGCTATTGTCGCCGAAGTCTTTGAGGCGGGAGCTGGCAGGAGCGTTGCCGCCGCAGCTTCGGCGTTTATCTCGCCGAACGATTATCTGATAGGAGCAAAACCTGACGGCGATATCGGATATATAAAAAAGGATAGTACGAGAAAGTTGAACTTTATCGCTATTAATCAAAATCTAACAAAAATAGCGGCGGACAATCTAAAAGTTGAGATATTGGAGCAAAAATATATCTCCGTTTTGACGCTGCAAAATTCCGGCGTATATAAATATCAATCAAAACTAAAAGAGATAAGTTTGCAAGAAGAGCCGTTTTCTATCGCCAATAAAGGCGTAGATTATACGATTGACACTAAAAAGCCCGGCAGTTACAAACTTATTGTGAAAAACGCCGAAGGCATAGAACTCTATAAAACTTACTATTTGGTTACGGGAGATGCCAATATAGACCGCTCATTAGAGAAAAACGCCGAGCTTGAACTAAAACTCTCAAAAGCAGAATATAAAAACGGCGAAGAGATAGAGATAGCCATCAATACGCCGTATGTCGGAAGCGGGCTTATCACTATAGAAAAAGATAAAGTTTACGCCGTCAAATGGTTCAAGACGACTACGACAAGCTCCGTGCAAAGGATAACCGTACCGCATGAATTAAAAGGCAACGGATATGTAAACGTGCAGTTTGTGCGCGATTTTAACTCTGAAGATATATTCATGAGTCCTCTAAGTTACGGCGTTGCAGCGTTTAAAATTTCGCAAAACGAACAGAGTGCGAAAATAGAGATAGAATCTACCAAGCTTGCGAAGCCAAATGAGGATGTTGTTATCAGCGTCAAAACAAACGATAAGCAAAAAGTCGTCGTGTTTGCGGTGGACGAAGGTATTTTGCAAGCGGCGAATTATCGCTTGAATGATCCTTTGAATTACTTTTTTGCCAAACGCGCTCTTGGAGTGAGAAGTTATCAGATACTTGATTTGATACTGCCTGAATTTAGCAAATTTGAGAGATTGGCTTCGGCTGCGGGCGGCGATGATTATAATAAGCCAATGAATGCAGCCAACAAAAACCTCAATCCGTTCAAACGAAAAGTGGACGAGCCTGTAGTATTTTGGTCGGGCATTGTTGAAATAGACAAAGAGAAAAGTTTCACATATAAAATCCCCGACTATTTCAACGGCAAACTCCGCGTCATGGCGGTAGCGGTCTCTAAAGATAAAATCGGTATCGCGCAGACGGATACAATAGTAAGGGACGACTTTATTTTGACGCCGAATGTGCCGTTCATGGCGGCTGTCGGCGATACGTTTGAAGCAACGCTTGGCGTTTCAAATAATATTGAGGATTTGGAAGATGACAAAGCCGTTTTGATAGACGTATCGCTTGAAGCGACAAAGCATCTTGAAATTTTAAGCGCGAAAAAGGTAGATGTCAATCTCACAAAAGGCAGCGAGAGCTTTGTAAAGTTTAAAATCAAAGCCGCTTCCAATCTCGGCGGTGCGGAGTTGAGATTTAAGGCTGTTTATAAAAACGGCGATAAAGTTTACTCAACCTCAAGAGTCGGTACAACGTCCGTAAGACCTTTGACGCCGTTTAGGACGCAAAGTATAATGGGACGCATGGGAGGAGATAAACAGAGTGTGGATAAACTCCGCGACATGTATGACGCGTTTGCGTTAAGAGAGGCGAGCGTTGCGTTTTCTCCGCTCGTTTTGGCAAATCCGCTTACAAGTTATCTTGATAATTATCCTCACCAATGCTCCGAACAGCTTATAAGCGCGGCGGTATCGGCTATGATACAAGAGGAGTATGCCGAGTTAAACCGCGCCAAAACAAACGCGGTTCCTTACGGCAATATAGCTTCCATCTTAAGTTCCCGCCAAAACTCTAACGGAGCCATAGGATTGTGGCAGGCTACGGCTTATGGAGATGCGTTTGTAAGCGTTTATGCGGCGCACTATCTTGTGGATTTGAAAGAGAAAGGCAAAAATCCATCTTCTGATTTGCTAAAAAGATTGAATATTTATCTTGCAAATTTGGCAAACGATAACAATATAGAGAGTTTGGACGGTTTGAGGCTTAGAGCTTATGCCGCATACCTTTTGACAAGGCAGGGAGAGGTTACGACAAATCTCTTAAGCGCGGTGCAAAAATCATTACAGCTTCATTATGAAAAGAGCTGGCAAAACGATATATCAGCGCTCTATCTTGCCGCTACCTATAAAATGCTGAAAATGGATAAAGAGGCTGATACTCTTTTGAAAAAACCATGGGACGATTTGAGTAAAGCTTACAGCGATGCATGGTGGTCAAGAAATTATTATGACCCGCTTGTAGTAAATGCCGCTTCGATATATCTTATCTCAAAGCATTTCCCTGAAAAGATTAAAGATATACCGCCTCAAGCGCTTGAAAATATGGTCATGATGATTAGAAATGAGCGTTATACGACAATATCGTCGTCCATGACTATTTTGGCGTTGGACAGCTATTCCAAAGGACTAAGTTCTATCGCGGGCAGTGATAAACTCTTTATAGAGGCTAAAGATAAACAAGCCAAAACAAGAGTTATCGCAGAAATTAAAGAGACGTTAGCGCGCGGCGGATTTAATAAAAACGATACGCAAATCGTATTTAATAACCCTTCAAAACTCCCCGCATGGTACTCTGTGGTGCAGGAGGGATATGATATAGCCGCGCCAAAAGAGGCTGTGAAAAAAGGGTTGGAAGTTTATAGAGAATATACGGACGAGAGCGGCAATAAAATCACGCAAACGAAGCTTGGCGAAAAGATAAACGTAACTATACGCGTACGCTCCAACTCAAAAGAGGGCGTGGGCAACGTCGCGATAGTAGATTTGCTTCCGGGAGGCTTTGAAGTTGTACAACAGCTTGCCGTTACTCAAAATCAAGAGGAGTATTATGACGATTATGAAGACGAATATTACGACGATTATGACGGCTACGTATCGCCCGTAATGGTTCAAGGCAGTACTTGGAATACCGATTATAGCGACGTTAGAGAGGACAGGGTCATCATATACGGAACGGCGTTTCAAGATGTGCAGACGTTTAAATATCAGATAAAATCGACAAACGAGGGCGTTTACAGCATTCCGCCGATTTTTGCCGAAGCTATGTATGATAGAGAGATACAGGCTCTTTCTGCTGATAGCGGCTCTATCGCCGTACTGCCGTCAGAATAGATAAAAATGCGGAGGCATAAGTTAAAACGCTTTTTGTCCAATCTCGCGGCAGTAGTTTTTATATCGGCTTTAGTCCTTGTTGGGCTAAGGCTGATGCCGCACCCCAAACTCTCAGACAATCTCTTCTTTTCCACTGCCGTTTATGATAAAAACGACGCGCTTTTAAGGCTTACTCTTGCAAAAGACGAGCGTTACCGCGTTTGGACGCCGCTTAGTGAAATATCAAACGATACCATCAAGGCTGTTTTATTGTATGAGGATAAGTGGTTTTACTGTCATTTTGGTTTTAATCCAGTAAGTTTAATCAGAGGCGGCTGGATAAGCTACATAAAAAAAGGCGATATGCAGGGTGGCTCGACTATCACTATGCAGTTAGCCAGAATGTATTGGAAGCTGAACACGCGTTCAATCGGCGGGAAATTAACGCAGATTTTGCGCTCTGTTCAATTGGAGCTTTTCTACTCCAAAGAGGAGATTTTGGAAGCTTACCTAAATTACGCGCCGTATGGCAGAAATATAGAGGGTATCGGCGCGGCAAGTTTGATATATTTTGATAAATCTCCCGACAGATTAACGCTTCCGGAGTCTTTGACTTTAGCCGTGCTTCCGCAGTCTCCAAGTTACAGGATAGACAAAAACAGCGGTTATGTCAGCGAGAAACTGACCAAAGCCAGAAATGAACTGTTTGA
>JAIRNE010000017.1 GCA_031258205.1 Campylobacteraceae bacterium | reverse complement strand
ACGGGCAAAAAAGATGAAAAAAATATCACTTTATATATAGCTCTCTTGATAGGTTTAGCTCAAATGTTAGCGTTGATACCGGGAGTTTCAAGGTCGGGCATAACTTTGAGCGCAGCTTTATTGTTGGGATTTAGCAGAGTAAGCGCCGCTAGATTTTCATTTTTGCTCTCTATCCCGATTATCCTGCTTGCAAGCGGATATGAGGGGTTGAAACTAACGCAAAGCGTTTACGATGTAGAGTGGATAAGATAACAGGCGCCGTCATCATCTCGTTTGCAAGCGGATATGCATGCATACATCTATTTTTAAAAGCCGTATCAAAGTTTTCCATAACGCCGTTTGTGGTTTATAGACTTATACTTGGCGGCGTACTGTTTTTTCTGTTTTTGGACGTATAGGCTGTTTTGGGCAAAAAAGTAAAACGGCGATTTTATACATGCAAGACTCCTTTTGTTTAATGCATAAGTATTATATAAAATTTGTAAATTCACGCTCTCATTAACTGCAAAGCTATTGTTGGATAAAATCAAAATCAATTTTTAAGGCAAAGCGATTATGAAAAAACTGTTAGTAAGCGCGCTTGAGCCTTCGGCAAATCTGCATCTAAGACCTGTCTTAAAAGAGCTTGGAGAACATAAGCTTTTGGGTATATTTGACGAAGAGTTCGGAACGCCGCTTTTTGCGTCAAAAGAGTTTTCGGTTATGGGCTTTTTAGATGTTTTTTTAAAACTCAAAAAGGCAAAAACGGCGATAAATAAAATGGCGCGGCTAAGTCTTGAGGCTTCTCATGTACTGCTTATAGACTCTCCTGCTTTTAATCTGCCGCTTGCAAAAGCTATCAGAAAAATCAACAAAAACGTCCCGATTACATGGTATATTTTGCCTAAAGTTTGGGCATGGAAGAAAAAACGCGCTAAAAAAGTAGAACAATACTGCACCAATTTAGCTTCTATATTTCCGTTTGAAGATAAGTTTTATACGCGCTGTGTTTATGTGGGCAATCCTCTTTTAGATGAGATAAAACATACTAAAAAAACTCTTGAAAACAGCGGGAAAATAGTCTTTATGCCCGGATCCCGCAAGTCCGAGATAAAATCCCTCATAACCATTTTTAAAGAGGTTGCCGCGAAATTAAACAAAGAAAATATCATAGTGATACCAAAACACTTTAATGACAACGAGATAAACGCGCTTTACGGGGATTTGGGTGGATTTACAGTATCTAAAGACGCTCATCAAAGTTTGCTGGATGCGGAGTTTGCCTTTGTATGTTCAGGAACGGCTACGCTCGAAGCGGCTATTATAGGCACGCCGTTAGTGTTGTGCTATAAGGCTAAAGCGATTGATTATTTTATCGCTAAAAGATTTGTAAAATTAAAATTTGCAGGCTTGGCGAATATCATATTTGATTTTTGCGCGCTTCCTCCGCTGCACAAGGAGTTTTTACAAGACGAAGTAAATGTGAAAAATCTTTTAAGCGAGTATGAATATATGGATAAGGAGAGTTTTTTCAAACGCTCTTTGGAGTTAAAAGAGATACTATCGCACGGCAGTTCGGAAGTTGTGGCTAAGATAATTAAGATATAATAAAAGTTTAAATTTTACGGTTTCGGAGTTAAGAAGTGAAAGAGCCTATGACGCTTTACGGTTTTACAAAATTAAAAGAGGAGCTGCAAAATCTGACAAAAATACAGCGTCCGCAAATCGTGATAGAGATAGATATCGCGCGCGGTCACGGCGACTTGAAAGAGAATGCCGAATACCACGCCGCCCGCGAAAAACAGAGATTTATAGAAGCAAGAATTGCCGAATTTTCAAACATTTTATCAAAGGCGCAGATAATAGACCCAAGCCTTTATGAACACGATAAAATACTTTTCGGCTCTACTGTGGAGTTGGAAAACATTGACAATGCGCAAAATGTCATTTATACGATAGTGGGCGCGTTTGAGAGCAATATTGAAAAAGGACTCATCTCTATCTCTTCGCCGCTTGCCAAGCACTTAATCGGCAAAAGAAAGGGCGATGAGGTTACGGTAAAACTGCCTAAAGGCGAAGCCTTATACGAAGTGATAGACGTCTATTTTAAACCCATAGAATTTTAGGAGAGAGTATGAAAAAAGTTGACGCCGCCATTATCGGCGCAAGCGGTTACACGGGGCTTGAACTAATAAAGCTTTTGATTAATCACCCGAATTTTAATTTGTCATACGTTGGAACGAGCGAAGGCGGCATGAATATCAGCGATTTGCATCCGAGCCTTTTGGGCGTAATAGATATGAAAGTGCAAAAAAGCGAACCAAAAGAGATAGCCAAAACTTGCGAATTGGCATTTTTAGCGTTGCCTCACAAGACTGCTATGGAGTTCGCAAAAGAGCTTTTGGAGCTTGGCGTGAAAGTGGTTGATCTGTCCGCTGATTACAGACTCTCTTTGGAAAATTATGAAAAACATTATGGCAAGCATTTGGATAAAGAGCATCTGAAAGAGGCTGTTTACGGACTGCCCGAACTTAACCGCGAAAAGATTAAAAAAGCCTCTTTAGTGGCAAATCCGGGCTGTTATCCTACGGCTTCTATTTTAGCAATAGCTCCGTTTGCGCCGTATATAAAGAAAAATACGCCCATTTTTATAGACGCTAAAAGCGGCGTATCCGGACGCGGTAAAAAGACGACCGACAGCGAGCATTTTGTAAACGTAAATGAGAATTTTTTAACTTATAACGCCTTAAAACATAGACATGAGCCTGAAATAGCCGAAGTTTTGACTTTGCAAAATATTGCTAATGCCGTATATTTTGTGCCTCATTTGTTGCCGATAACAAGAGGCATGTTAGTCAGCGTATATATGCAAATAGACGCTAAAATAGACGCATTTAAAGCGCTAACCGATTTTTACAAAAACGAGCGGTTTGTCAGGGTAAGAGACGCAGCCGTTAGTCTGAAATTAACGGCAGGCACGAATTTTTGCGACCTTTCCACAGCTCAAAAAGACGATATCGTGTTTGTCAGCTCAAGTATAGACAACCTTTTGCGCGGAGCTTCGGCGCAGGCTTTGGTAAACGCTAATTTGATGTTTGGTTTTGAAGAGAGCGCGGGGGTACCCAAGGCGGCTTATGTCCCTTGAGATAAAAGACGGCGCGCTGTTTGTTGCGGACGCTCATGAAAACGGTAAAAACAGGACGCTTTTTTCCAAACTTTTGCGCAGGATACAATCGGGCGAAGCGACAGTAACGCAGCTTTTTTTAATGGGCGATATGTTTGATTTGCTGGTTGGCGGCGTTGAAACGACACAGCGTCTTTTTAAAGACGAGATAGCCTGCCTTGAAGAGATTGGGCAAAAGATAGAGGTATTTTATTTTGAAGGCAATCACGATTTCAATCTTAGTAAGATTTTCTCACATGTAAAAATTATTCCTTTGAAAAAACAGCCGATGCCGTTTGAGAGCAGGTGCGGTCTGTTTTGGCTCTCTCATGGCGATTTGGACGGCGGGTTTTGGTATAAACTCTATACCGCGCTGATAAGAAATCCGTTTTTGGTTGCCGTTTTAAGTCTTTTTGATTTTAAAGGGTTGATTTCATACTCCATCTTGAAAAAACTTGAAAAAAAAGAGCTCTGCACTAAGATAAAAAATTTTGAAGATATAGCCGTAAAAAAGATACTTTTTTATAAAGAGTGCGATTTTATCGTGGAAGGGCACTATCATCAAAATCAAAGTTTTAAATCCAAAAAATGTACTTATGTCAATCTCGGCGCATTTGCATGCGGCGGAAGAGTTTATCTGTTTAATACTAAAAGCAAACCGCACTTTAAAAGTTTAATTTTTTCCGAAAATTAGAATTAGTTATTCTCTTTCTAATTTTCGCCGTACAATATTTATCCATTTAATGCATGCAAGATAATTTAAGCCGTTATCTCGTCTAAAAGTTTAAAGTTATTTGCTCCCATTAAATGGAGTTTCGGATGGAAGCTTTTTAACTCTTGAAATATCTCTTTTGAGAGTTTTATGCCCGTCTTAAGCTCTTCTTCTTTGCCGATTTTTTTGGCGGCGGAGAGTTGCTGCATCAAAAACTGCGGCACATGAACGCCGCTTACGTGTGAGTTTAAAAATTGTGCGGTTTTTAATCTTGTGACCGGAAAAAATCCAAAAATCAACTCCGTATCCGCTTTAATCTGTTCTTTTGCTTCATCAAATATGCTTTTTACCCATTTCGCGTTTTCAATGTTATAAACAGGCTGCGTTATAATCGCGGCGGGGTTAAATCTAAGCTTTGTTATTATCTTTTTTTGCAGGGTTTTAGGATTGTTTGCGCGGGAGTTGCAAACGGCAAGCGAAAGTATCGGTTTTAGCGGTACGCTCAACTCTTTGCCGGAGTAATCTATGCCTGCGTTAAAGCATTTGACGATTTCCAAAAGCAGTGTGGAATTAGCTTCAAAAACGCCCTTTACATTCGGCTGGTTACTGCTTGCCGCAGGGTCTCCCGTGAGAGCTAAAATCGCCGTTACGTTTAATTCGTTTGCGCCCATCAGCGTTGATTGAAGCGCGATTTTATTTTTGTCGCGCATTGTCAGAGTGGCAATGGACGGTTTTTTAAAATACTCTTGCAGTTTAAAAGCGGTAATTACAGAGTCGGATTTTAATCTGGCTAACGGACTGTCGGTTACGACAAAAGCGTCTATTATATTTTTTAATTTTGCCGCATTTAGCTTCTCAAAAATGTCAGCATTGCTGCCGCCATGTACGGGCGTAATTTCAAGAGAGATAAACTCTCCGCTTTGAATTTTGTTTTTCAATTGCAAATACATACTTTTATCCGCTTTTTAATATAGATTTGAGTATTATATCAAAAATTAATACGGAAATTAGGGAAATGATAAGAGTTGCGGCATTTGATTTTGACTCTACGCTGATGGATGGAGAGACAATAGATTTTTTAGCGTCCGCTTACGGAGTCGGCGGCGAAGTGGCAAAGCTAACCGCCGAGGCGATGAGAGGCGAGATAGATTTTTTTGAAGCGTTAAATAAAAGAGCCGCTCTTTTAAAAGGCATGAGTGAGAAAAAAGTTATCAATATATGCGAGAATCTGCCGTACATGAACGGCGCAAAAGAGTTAATCAAAGAGCTTCGTTCCCGCGGCGTTACAGTCGTAGTATTTAGCGGCGGATTTAGGTACGCTACAAATTTCGCGAAAAAAGTTTTGGGCTTTAACGCTGATTTTGCGAATATTTTGCATGCAAAAGAGGGCATTCTTACGGGGCTTGTCGGCGGCGATATGATGTTCGGATTTTCCAAAGGCGATATGCTTTTACGGATACAAACGCTTTTAGGGGTTTGCAAAGAGGAGACTATGTCGGTAGGCGACGGGGCAAATGACGCTTCAATGTTTGAGCTTTCTGCGGTGAAAGTCGCGTTTCGCGCTAAAGAGATTTTAAAAAGCAAAGCGAACGCAGTCATTGACGAGAAAGATTTAACAAAAGTTTTAGACTATATTTAAAGGAAGCTAAATGGCAATCGGTTCAAGTAATTTTTCTATTTGGTGCGATTTTATAGAGAGAGAATTTTTATCAAACGCGCTTCCCGCGCTTATTGATTCCGGCGTAGTAAGCGGCGTTACAAGCAACCCCGTTATCTTTAAAAACGCTATTTTAAACTCTAAAGCATATATTGAAGACAAAAAAAGAAGCATAGATATGCTGCCAAAAGAGAGATACGAGTTTTTAGCGATAAACGATGTTAAAAGTACCGCAAAGCTTTTATCCGCTACGTATAAAGCCAATGAGCAGGACGGATTTGTAAGCATAGAGGTAAATCCTCTATACGCGGACGATTTTGAAAAAATGACAGACGAGGCAAAACGGCTTTACAAAAAGATAGGTATGCCTAATATCATGATAAAAATTCCGGCAACCGAAGCTGGATATGAGACGATAAAAGAGTTGATTATAGAGGGCATAAACGTAAACGCTACTCTTGTCTTTTCGCCTCAGCAGGCAGGCAAGTGTCTGCAGGCGATTGAGAATGGATTTTATATATTTCAGCGCAGAAATCCCAAAAAGCCGTTTCCTCAAGCCGTTATCAGCGTTTTTGTAAGTCGCTTTGACAGAAAATTAGATGCCAAATTAGAGTCTTTAGGGCTTGAAAAAATGAAATTTGGCATCATGAATGCTTCGTATATATATCAATTGGTAAGAGAACAAAAAATTTCTAACGTCAGGTGTCTTTTCGCAAGCACTGGCGTTAGCGACGCCTCTTTTAACAAATCATACTATATTACGAAATTACTATACAAAAACGCTATCAATACCGCTCCTATATCCTCTATTGAAAGTTTTATGGAAGTGCTTGACGCTGAAGAAAAAATCTGTCCCGACAAAGAGAGTATCCAAAAATACTTCACGGAAGTAGAGTCAAAAGGAGTCGCAATCAAAGAGATATATACTTCGCTTTTGGAAGAGGGGCTTAAGCAGTTCAATGACGCGCATAAAGAGTTAATGGAAAGTCTAAAAGTAACAAATGAAGAGATTGAGGAGATAAGAATGGCAGAAAGAGCCGAGCAGGAGCGTATAAAGCGTGAAGCGAGGGAGCAGGAGCAGGCTTTAAAAAGAGCAGAGGAAGAGAGAGAAGCCGCCAAAAAAGCCGAAGAAGAGAAAAAAATTGCAGAAGAAGCCAAGAAAAAAGCGGAAGAAGAGGCTGCCGCTAAATTAGAACGCGAGAAATTGGCAAAAGAGGCTCATGAAAAGGCTTTGGAGGATTTAAAAAAGCAGACGATTGCCGCAAAGACGTCAGACGAAAACAGATTAACCGCAGCAAAAAAAGATATAGACGTAACCGTAGACGTTAAATTGAATAAATCCGTTTCAAAAGCTGAGCAGAAAAGATTAGCTGCCGCGGCAATACAAGATCGCTACAAAAGTCCAATCATGAAAGTATTGGAAGGATATCTAAGAGAGCTTATTTCATACGGCGGAAGCGATTTGCATATCAAATCTAACGCCGCCGTTAAAGGGCGCGTGAACGGCGAAATCGTAACGGTCAGCAACAGTATATTTAAAAAAGAAGAGCTTGATATTTTGGCAAGAGAACTTTTGCAGGAAAGATATGACGATTTTTTAAAAAGAAAAAATATAGATTTTACGTATAAACTTGACGAAGATTATAGATTTCGCGTCAATATATTTTGTCAAACTGACGGCATTTCATCGGTATTTCGCGTCATTCCTATAGATATTCCTTCCGTAGAAGATCTTAGTCTGCCGCTCGCTATTAAAAAGTTTGCGGCTAAAAGGAGAGGACTTGTATTGGTAACAGGACCTACCGGAAGCGGCAAAAGCACCACTTTAGCGGCTATTATAAATCTCATAAACCAGACAAGCCAAAAACATATTATCACGATTGAAGACCCGATAGAGTTTATCTACAAAGATGAACAAAGTATTATCAATCAGCGTTCCATAGGGCAGGATGCGGTGAGTTTTTCAGACGCTTTGGTAGCCTCTTTAAGAGAAGACCCCGATGTTATTATGGTGGGCGAAATGAGAGACGCAGAGACAATCAGGACGGCAATCCGTGCGGCTGAAACGGGACACCTTGTACTCTCAACGCTGCATACGCTTGATGCCAAAGAGACTGTAGGGCGCATTATCAGCATGTTTGACGGTAATGAGCAGGTTCAAATTCGCCAATCGTTAGCGTCTGTGCTCCAAGCGGTCGTTTCGCAAAGACTTGTAAGACGTAAAGACGATAGAGGAAGAGTCGCGGCTGTCGAGATTTTGGTCAAAAACGAACGTATAGAGGCGATGATAAAACAAGGAAGAGAGGGCGAGATAAAAGACGCTATTGAAGATGACAGCGACGTTTACGGTTCGCAAAGTTTCAATCAAGCGTTGCTTGATCTTTATATTAAAGACCTTGTGAGTTACAATGAGGCTCTTTATGCGGCGACATCGTCTGCGGATTTGAAGATATTGATGGATAATTACGATATAGAAAAAAGCACGGGCATTAAACGCGGCGGTACAAGAAAGCGTATTGATTTTGACGATGAAGATGAGATAAATGAGAATGTAACCGTTGACTTGGATGATGATGACATTTTATCGCTGAAGCGGTAACTTAGCTGTTTTTTATATAAAATTGGCTACAATCACGCTCTTATTTTTTTAAAAGGACAATTATGTTAGAGGGCATCCTAAGAGAGAGTATCGACACAAAAGCGTTGAGAACGCTTAGACGAGATGGTTATCTGATTGCCAATATTTATGCAAAAGGCTTTGAGAATATCCATGCGGCGTTTAAAGAAAATGAGTTTATTAAAGCCGTGCGCAAAAAAGACGGGCTTATTTTCCCTGTAAAAATCGGCGAAAACGTATATGACGTAGTTATACAAGAGTATCAAAGAGAGCCTGTTACCAATAGACTTTTGCATGTTGATTTGAAAGTCGCGCTTCCCGGCGTTGTTACAAAATATATGGTACCGATAGTTATAAAAGGTACGGCAAAAGGTCTTAAAGATAAAGGCGTTTTAGTTATATCAAAAAGAAGACTTGGCGTAAAATGTACCGCCGAAAATCTTCCGAACGCTTTTGAGCTTGACGTGAGCGAACTTGGAGTCGGCGATTCGCTGCTTGTGAGAGATATCAAAGTAAGCGCAGACGTAAAAATCGTAGAGGCGGACAGAGTCGCCGTTGCAGGCGTTATCAAAGCGCAATAATAAAACAATGTTTTTGTTTGCGGGTCTTGGAAATCCTACCGAGAATTACGCAAACACAAGACACAATATAGGCTTTAAAGCGATAGACGCTCTTCGTGCGCGCTTTAAAGTCTCTCATATTTCAAAACCGCAGTTTTTCGGCGATTTGTATAAAACCAAAAACGCTCTTTTTTTAAAACCGCTTACATACATGAATATTTCAGGCAAAAGTATCGGCGCTGTCGTTAATTTTTATAAACCAAAAGAGGTAGTTGTTATACATGACGATATAGCTATACCGTTTGGCAGCGTGCGCATAAAAAGAGGGGGTTCCAATGGCGGGCATAACGGCTTAAAGTCCATAGACGCATATATCGGAGCGGATTATATAAGAGTTCGCTTAGGTGTTGGCGCGCCAAGAGAGGGGCAGGATGCGGCTGATTTTGTATTGTCAAACTTTTCAAAAGAGGAGAACGCTCATATCGCAGAGCTTATAGAGTATGCCGCGCTTGTCTGCGAAGAGTTGCTCACAAAAAACCTTGACGAGGTGAGCGGACGATATACCCGCAAAAAAGGGATAAGCAGTGATTAAAATATATCAGCGTTATATCGTACTGTTGTATCTGAAAAATTTTTTTATAATATTCTGTTCGCTGGAGTTTTTTTATGCGGGCGTTGATTTTATTACAAATATAAGTAAACTCCCCGATTCTGCCAACTTACAGTTTTTGTACGTATTGTTTAATCTAATGAGCGCGGTAAATTATACGCTGCCGCTGTCTATTATTTTTGCGATGATAGTCTCCAAATTTTCAATGATTCGCTCTAATGAGCTTCTTTGCATGTATGCTGTGGGCATTACGAAAAATGCGCTTATTTTACCTATATTTTTTACCGCATTAATTTTGACGTTTTCATATATTGCGCTCAATTTCACGTCGTTTTCATACGCGTACGAATACAAAAGCAATCTTTTAAAATATAATCAAATCCTCTCCACATCATCCGATTTGTTTTTGAAATACGAGGGCAAATATGTCTATTTTGGCGAACTAAACCCATTAAAGCAAGAGGCTGTAACCGTAAAAATCTTTGATATAAAAAATAATGAACTCCAAGAAGTAACAAACGCGCAAAAAGGAGTTTTTATAGATAATGCATGGGTTTTAGAAAATGTTACGATAATAAAAAAACCCGAAGTTGACGGAAACTTAAGCGCAAAGCTGCAAACTATAAAACTGCCGTACATGACGGTCTTGGAAAAGTTTCGCCCAAAAATCATTGAAAACGCCCATTTAGGACAATCCTCGCTATCTATTCCGGATGCTGTTGATGCGATAATATTTTTCGGCAGGCAGGGCATCAATATAGACTCTATAAAAACAAATCTTTATCTTATACTCTTTTTCCCATTTTTCGCCCCGTTTATAGTTGTGATTTTTTATTATTATCTGCCGCTTTCGGGGAGATTTTTCAATCTTGCGCTGATGAATTTTATCTTTGTTTTTATTGCGCTTGCCGGCTGGGGAGCGCTTTTTGTGCTGGGCAAATTCGCCTCAAACGGCGTTATAATGGCAGAGATTTCCACGCTGTTGCCAATAGCCGCTTTAGGACTTTTTACATTTGTTTTATATCGTAAGAATCGCTGATTTTTAACTTTTATCGCCTAAAGTAATAAATTTTTAGGCGGTTTTATGCAAAACTTTAGAATAAAAACTAATAAAATGCTTACATGTAAAATAATAATTCCGTCATTGCGAGCGTAAGCGCGGCAATCCATCTTTTTGCTATTTAAAAATCACGAAACAGTTATAAAAACACAACAATAATCGTTTATTACCTGTTTTACTAACTTATTTCGCAAAACTTAAAGTCTTTGCGACCATCTTTGCTTCGTCAAGCAAGAAAGAAGCAAGGAGTATGAGTTGTATCGTCCTATCGGATACTCTCACATTTTTGTTTTGCTTCTGACGCTCTGGAACTCGTTGTTAAAAAAACAACTTCAGACACTCCTCACGCTTTATCCTCGCAAAATCAAAAATATTTCGGCGACACAAATGCGCGGGTTTAAGGATTGTTATTTTATGGATTGCTTCGTCGCTTCACTCCTCGCAATGACGGAAAAGGTGTGGATTGCGGGTCAAGCCCGTAATGATGGAAAAGGCGTGGATCGCCACGCCGCAAGCGGCTCGCAATGACGAAATGTTTAGCAATCATCAAACCACTGTTTTTTAAACCTTGCATGGGATATTTTCCGTCATTGCGAGCGTAAGCGCGGCAATCCAAAATACTAACAACCTTTAAACTTATTTTCATACAATAAATAAAGACATTAACCGTTTTGTTTTGTCTATATCTATGTTTTGGCGCGCGCTACTCTTTTATCCTGTAATTTGGAGCCTCTTGGGTTATTATAACGTCATGCACATGGCTTTCTTTGAGTCCGGCGCTTGTGATTTCTACAAATTCGGCTTTTGTCTGAAAATCGGCTA
>JAIRNE010000013.1 GCA_031258205.1 Campylobacteraceae bacterium | reverse complement strand
AGGTCTGCGCCTCCCTGCGAATTTGCAAAATCGTGGAAATTTTGACCGCCGAACATATTGTCGCCGTAAGTATCATACTGTTTTCGTTTTTTCTCATCGCTTAGTATCTCGTAAGCCGCGTTTATCTCTTTAAATTTATCTTCCGCGCCCGCCTCTTTGTTTATATCGGGGTGATATTTCCTCGCAAGCCTTCTGTAAGCCTTTTTTATCTCGTCAGCAGACGCGCTTTGACTAACTCCCAAAGTTTCGTATAGACTTTTACTCACTCTCTTTCTCCTTGATTTGCGCTCTAAAAGTAAAAATTTATAGTGATTGTAGCATAAACCTTTAGTCTATGTCAATCAACTTTGAATTTCAAGCGTCTATTTACCGTGCATTAACTCCTTACAATTTATAATTACAATTTTTACTTCAATTTCAAGGAGATTTTATGAATAAATTTTTGTTATTTTTATCGTTAAATACCGTATGGCTCTGCGCGGCGGCTATAAATATAGTTCAAGCGCCAAATGTTACGCAAAGGACAATTCCGACAAACGAAAGCGTTATTTTATCCTATCATGACTCGGTTAAAGAGGCTAAAAAAAGCGTTGTCAATATCGCTACAACATCCACTGTTACAGTTAACAATCAGCTTGATTTGATGTTTAACGACCCGTTTTTTAAGCAGTTTTTCGGCGAAACGCCGTTTGCCAAACCACAACCTCAGCAAAGACAATCGACCTCTTTAGGTTCGGGCGTTATCATCTCCGAAGACGGCTATATAGTTACCAATAACCATGTAGTAAACGGCGCGGACGAAATAGTCGTAACGCTTTCAAACGGCGATAAAGAGTATAAGGCGAAAATCATAGGACTTGACCCTAAGACTGATTTGGCGGTTATCAAAATAGACGAGAAAAATCTTCAAACGATACCTTTCGCAAACTCCGACAATCTTCAAGAAGGCGATGTGGTATTTGCGCTTGGAAATCCTTTCGGTATCGGAAGCACTATCACGCAGGGCATTATATCCGCACTCAATAAAAACCGCGTAGGTATCAATCAATATGAAAACTTTATTCAAACGGACGCCTCTATAAATCCGGGGAATTCCGGCGGAGCTTTGATAGACAGCCGCGGCGCGCTTATCGGCATAAACAGCGCTATTCTCTCCCGCAGCGGCGACAATAACGGCATAGGCTTTGCCATACCTTCAAATATGGTCAAAAAAATAGCCGTATCGCTTGCGGCAAAAGGCAAAATAGAAAGAGGCTATCTTGGAGTCAATATAGACGATTTGACAAGCGAGCTAAAAGAGATTTACACAAATAAAGAGGGCGCTTTGATAATGGGCGTAGAGGAAAAATCGGCAGCGGACATTGCTAAGCTTAAAAGAGGCGATTTAATCATTAAAGTAAACAATACAAAGATTAAAAACGCAAATGAACTTCAAAATGTTATCGGCGATTTAAACCCCGGAGATAAAGTCTCAATAACATACGAGCGAAGCAATAAAGTGCAAACCGTAAGCGTCAAACTCCATAAAATGGACGGAGATACTGCGGCGGTAAGCAGCGCGGCTGATAAAGATATTATAGACGGACTTACGCTTGAAAATATAACGGATGCTTCAAAATACAATCTTCCTAAAAATATTAAAGGCGTTTTGGTAACAAATGTTAAAGAAAATTCTAAAGCGGCAAAAGCCGGATTTAGAGCAGGCGATATCATTATACAAATCGGCGAAACATCTGTCGCCTCAATAGACGAATTAAAAACCGCTCTGAATAAAAACAAAAACAGCAAAAAAGCCGTTTATCTGCAAAGAGGAAACGGCATAGCGGTCATCGTAATACAACAATAAAAAAAGGAGGGATTTCCCTCCTTTTATGCTATAATGAACAAAAAATCGGATTTAATATGATAAACATACTGATGATAGAAGACGATACGGAACTGGCTGAAATACTAACAGAGTATTTAGAGCAGTTTGACATGCGTGTAACCATAGCAGAAGACCCGTATATAGGACTTTCTACGCTTGAGATAGAGAAATTTGACTTAGTTATTTTGGATTTGACGCTGCCCGGACTTGACGGACTTGAGATATGCAAAGAGATACGCAAACGCCACAATACCCCAATCATTATCTCTTCGGCAAGACACGATATAACGGATAAAGTTACGGCATTGGAAAACGGCGCGGACGATTATCTGCCAAAACCGTACAATCCGATGGAACTTCAAGCGCGCATTAAAAGCCGCTTGAGAATACACGAACTTCAAAAAGAGGATAAAGATAACAAAACCAACGGCGATTTGGAGTTAGACGCGCAAAGAAGAGTAATAAAATTCAAAGGCAGCGAGCTTGTTTTAACGGCGGCGGAATACGAAATACTCGCTTATCTCATCAAAAAAGAGGGCGGCGTCGTATCGCGCGAAGAGCTTATATATAACTGCGAAGCGATAAACGAGGAGAGCGTAAATAAAAGCATAGACGTTATAGTCAGCAGGATACGCCACAAGCTTGGCGAAAATCCGAAAAATCCCCGCTATATCTACGCCGTGCGCGGTATCGGATATAAGTATCTTAAATGATTAGGTTCAAATCCTCTATCATTTATACGATAACTCTCATTTTTTGCATTTCGCTTTTCAGCGTTACTTTGGCATTTTTATATCTAATCAAACATGATAAAGAAAAATACGCCCAAGAGCTTAACCTCAAATACTCCGTTATCGCGGAAGTAACGCTGCTTCGTCTTAATGACTTTATCACTGTTAATGAAATGCAAAAACTGATAAAAGATTATAAAATGGAAGAGATAACAGACGAAGAGTTAAGGCGGCGCATACTCTCCAACGGTACGATACTTGACGCGCTTATAAATAGATACGGTCAAAGAGCCGCTATCATTTGGTACGATAAAAACAACTACCTCCATATAGTTCACAACAACGCAAATCTGCTTTTAAAAGACAGCGAATTTCAGTCGTATAGATATAGCATCATAGAGAGTATTTTTGCGTTTGTTTTGCTGATAATCGTTTTTATGTACATTTTGATTATCAGGAAAATACGTCCTTTAAAAAAACTAAAACAGCAGATAGATAAATTTGCCATGGGCGACTTTGATACTCCAAAACCTTACAATAGCACAGATGAAATCTCTGAAGTTGCCAATGCGTTTTATTCATCGGTCAATCATATTAAAAAGCTCAACCATTCGCGTCAGCTTTTTTTAAGAAATATAATGCATGAGCTTAAAACTCCGATAACAAAAGGTCGCATTTTAGCTGAAATGCTGCATGATAATAAGCAAAAACAGAGACTCATCACAGTATTTGAACGGCTTGAGACAATGATAAACGAATTCGCGTCTATAGAGAAAATAACTTCGGGCGCAGAGCTCACGCACATGGGCGTTTACAGACTTATAGATATATTTGACGAGGCAATCGATTTGGCGATGGCAGAGAGAGATAATATCTGTTTTCATATTGAAAAAGATTTGCAACTAAATGTAGATTTTAAGCTATTCTCTTTGGCTGTTAAAAATATGATTGACAATGCCCTCAAATACTCGCCTGATAAAAAAGTAACGATAAAAGTAGACGGCGACAGTATAAAATTTATCAATTCCGGAAAACCGTTAGACAGAGAACTTGAGCACTATTTGGCGCCGTTCACGCAAGGAGGCGGCAAAACAAAAGGCTTGGGGCTTGGACTATATATCGTTGATAATATCATAAAAGCTCATAAAATTAATTTTACGTATCAATACAAAAACGGAGAAAATATCTTTAGTTTTGAAAATATCGGCATTCTGTTAGCTGTGAAAGCTTAAAACGCCGATATATAGGATTTTACTCTTCAGAGTTTTTTTGATTTGATTCTTTTCTTGTATGATAAAAATACAAAAAAAGCAGTCCAATCGGCGCGATAACAATACTAAAAGACCAGCAGAATATTATGATTATTAATTTTATAAATAGCATTATCAGCAATAAAAAGCCCGTAAAAACTATAATGTTATTGCCAAATATAAAATCAATTATGCTCTCATATACAAAGCGCGAATAAGGATACAAAATAGTTGAGACAACGGCGAATAAAATATAAGGTATATTTACCCCTCTTGATATATCCAAATATATAAAAAAGCCTCCCAAAATGATACCAAAAATATACTGCCTCACGAGATAAGACGCGCTAAGTCCGCCGAATGTTTTGCTGATGAATGACATTAGCAGCCCTCTAAATTGGAAAATTAAAACAAAGTAATTTAAAAAATTGATTCTTTTTATTTTTTTATGGATTGCCGCGCTCGCGCCCGTCGCTCGCAATGACACACTCTCCGTCATTGCGAGGAGCTTTAGCTACGAAGCAATCCATAACAACAAAAGAGAATTATATATAAGAGCTTAATTAAATAGTGTGAATTTTAAAAAAGGTTGGTTTATTTTTTGTGTATCATACCGAACACATGCAATGCATGACACAACACAAAACAGTGTCTGAAAAGATAAAACTACTCGTTTCGAAGAGTATTTAATATATCAACCTCCGTAGCCTTTTTCGCCGGATACCAAGACGACAGAGCCACAATGATAAGCGCGCCTGCGACTATCAAACCAAAATCAACAAACGAAAGCTCCAAAGGCAATTTAGAACTGCCGTACACATCTGCAGGAAGAGTTACTATATCAAAAGTTCCAAGCGCAAAAAGTATTACCGCGCCAAGCAGTATCCCCGATATTACGCCGCCACATCCTATGACCATACCAAGTCCGAAAAAACTCTTTTTTATCTCGCTTGGTTTAGCTCCCAAAGAGAGCAGAAGCGCTATCTCTTGACGGCGGTTCATAACGGTCATGAGTAAAGAACTCATGATATTTAAAGAAGCGACTAAAATTATCAACATGAGCACTATAAATAACGCCCTCTTTTCAAGCTCAAGAGCGGAGAAAAAGTTGCCGTTTTGCTGCCACCAGCCGACAGCGCGCAAATGTTCAGGTAAAACGCTTTGTAAGTTTTTGATATCTTTCATGGGTTCTTTTGAGTAGATATGTATGCCGTCATATACGCCCTCATCATAATTAAGTACTTTAGCAAGAGACGATATCGGCGTAAACATGTAAGCTTTATCGTAATTTATAAGTCCGGATGTAAACTCCTCTTGATACGTAAATCGTTTTGTTTTAGGAATCAGCGTAAGACCGCCTGGTTCTCCTTGCGTAAAGACAACCGTTACCTTGTCGCCTTCATCTAAAAACATCTCCTCTCTTATCCCTCGTCCGGCTAAAATATCAAACTCATTTAAGGTTTTATCGCCTTTTAACGCTTCGGCGACAACGCTGTTTACGAGTTTCTCATCTTCAAAATTTACGCCGAAAATTATACCGCCCTCAAACTTTTGCCCACGTTTGAGCATAACCTGCGAAAAGATATATGGGCTAAACTTTAAATCGGGGAAACTTTTTTGCAGTAACTCCAAATCGCTTTTATTAACGCTTGGCATACCCATAACGGTTATGGGATAATTCATTGTAAAAAGTTTGCGCTGAAACTCTTTGTCAAAACCGTTCATAATAGCCATAGCCACCATCAGTACCATAAGCCCTGTCATAACGCCCAAAAATGCCAAAACTGCGCTTACGGTGATAAATGGCTGCGATTTATCAAAGCGAAGATATTTTTTGATTAAATATCGGCTCACACTTCTCATATTTAAGCTAATAATCCCCGTTTTGGTCCGCTTTTGCCGCAGCAAAATTTATATTTTTTACCGCTTCCGCAAGGACATAAATCATTTCGCGCTATCTTTTTGTGAGTTACATTGCTGTCCAACTGTTCGTTCCCATGTTTAAGTTTCACGTCGTCCGCCGCGTTTTCCATCTCTTGGAGCATTCTCATCGCCTTTTGCTCCTCTTCGGCTTTATTATCCCTTAGCTGTACAAGCTGGAGCATTTTAAAACTATCGCTTCTAATGCGTCCCACAAGCTCCACAAAAAGTCCGTAACTCTCTTTTTTATATTCCGTCAAAGGGTCTCGCTGATTATAGCCGCGAAGTCCTATACCTGTTTTTAATATATCCATTTGATAAAGATGCTCTCTCCATGCCGTATCAAGTACCTGCAGAGATAAAATCTTCTCTATCTGCTCTTTTTGCGCCGCCTCTACAACGCTCATCTTCTTTTCGTAATCCTCTTTTGTGCGCGTATATATCGCTTCATAAAGTTTATCGCTCTCAAGGTCGCTTAAACTCTCTTCGTCAAATACGCAGTTTATCTCCTCTTTCAAAGTCGCGATAAGTCTTTTTATATCGTATTCCTCTTTCGGAGCTCCCTCGTACGCGCCTATACGAAACGTCAAATCACGCACATAATCGGCTCTAAGCTCATCCATGCGTTTTTTCATGTCAAGCGAATTTTCCAATAATTCATTTCTAAAATTGTAAATCGTCTTTCTCTGTTCGTTTGCCACATCGTCATACTCTAAAAGGTGCTTTCGCGCTTCAAAGTGCATACTTTCAACTTTCTTTTGCGCATTTTCAACCGCGCGCGTTACCATTTTGGACTCTATGCTCTCGCCGTCTTTTATGCCAAGTCTCTCCATTATCACTTTTATTCTGTCGGAGCCGAAAATTCTAAGAAGATTATCCTCAAGGCTCAAATAAAATCTGCTTTTTCCGGGGTCTCCCTGCCTGCCCGCGCGCCCGCGCAATTGATTGTCTATCCTGCGGCTCTCATGTCTTTCCGTGCCTATGATATAAAGTCCGCCGAGCGCCTTTACTTCGTTATTTATCTTGATATCTACGCCGCGTCCAGCCATATTTGTTGAAATAGTAACAGCGCCTTTTGCGCCGGCTTCCGAGATAATTTGCGCCTCTTTTTCGTGATTTTTGGCATTTAAAACAGAGTGCGGGATTTTAGCTTTTTCCAGCATGGAGTGCAGCAGTTCGCTTCTTTCTATAGACGCCGTTCCCACAAGTACGGGCTGACCTTTTTTGTGCGAAGCTTTTATATCGTCTATAACGGCTCTAAATTTTTCGGCTTCGCTTTTATATATAAGGTCGTTATAATCAAGTCTAATCGTAGGAACATTTGTAGGTATAGATATAACGTCAAGATTATAAATCTGCGAAAACTCTGCAGCTTCAGTTTGCGCCGTACCCGTCATACCCGCTAATTTTTTGTATGAGCGGAAATAGTTTTGAAATGTTATATCCGCAAGCGTTTGAGACTCATCTTGAATATTTACATGTTCTTTTGCTTCAAGCGCTTGATGAAGCCCTTCGCTGAAGCGTCTTCCTTCGCTAAGTCTTCCTGTGAATTCGTCCACTATCACTATCTCTTTATCTCTTACCACATAATGCACATCTTTTTCAAACAGATAATGCGCCTTTAAAGCTTGGTCTAAAAGATGCGACAGCACCGCGTTTTCAAGGCTGTATAAATTATCAACGTTAAAAAGTTTTTCAGCTTTGGCTATGCCGGCTTCCGTTACTAAAATGGCTCTGTTTTTTTCATCAACCGTAAAATCCTCATCTTTAATAAGCTTTCTTGCGACATTATCGGACATTTGATAATTCTCAAGTTTTCTGCCCGCACGTCCCGAGATGATAAGCGGCGTTCTGGCTTCGTCTATAAGAATTGAGTCCACTTCGTCAACTATGACAAAATTGTGCCCTCTTTGGACTTTATCATCAAGCGAATATTTCATGTTATCGCGCAGATAGTCAAACCCAAATTCGTTATTTGTGCCGTACGTTATATCTGCATCATACTGCTCTTTTTTAATCTTTTCATCATAAATGCCCGAAAGTATCACGCCTACGCTTAATCCCAAAAAGTTATAAATTTTTCCCATGTCGGTCGCGTCGCGTTTGGCAAGATAATCATTCACGGTAACGATATGAACGCCCTTGCCTTCCATGGCGTTCAAAACTACAGGCAAAGTAGCGACAAGCGTTTTACCCTCGCCTGTTTTCATTTCGGCGATATTGCCGTCATGCAAAACAAGTCCTCCGACGAGCTGTACATCAAAATGTCTAAGTCCCGTTGTCCTTACGCTTGCCTCTCTTGTTATCGCAAAAACATCGTTCAAGACGTCGTCCAAACTCTTTTTTCCAAGTTTTACATCTTCTCTAAGAATTGCAAATGCCGCTTTTAATTCGTCATCGCTCATGACTTGATACTTTTTTTCCAAATCATTTATCAAAGCTGCGCGTTTTTCGTATTTTTTAACCTCGCGGTCGTTTCTTGTGCCAAAGATTTTACCTAAAAAATTTAACATCACATAGAGCCTTTTTTATAAATAGAGCGCAGATTTTAACATACTTTTGGTATAATTTACCTTTATTAATCACCAAGGAAACATTTATGCGTTTTTTAGCGTTTTTATCCATTTTTATTCTGTTTTTAAATGCCGACGAGGGCGCATTTAAAAGTATATCAAGCAGTTTTGCGCAGATTATCAAAAGCGCTGAAAACGATACGATAAAATACAGCGGAAATTTTCAAGCCATGAGCGAAGGGAGCAATAACTTTGCTTTATGGAACTATAAAACGCCGATAGCCAAAACTATATATTTTATCAATAACGACGTTATCATTTTGGAGCCTGATTTAGAGCAAGCCGTCATAACGACGATTGATGAAATGCCCGATATATCGCGCGTTTTAAATGAAGCTTTGGCAGCTAACAAGCAGACTAACAAAGCGATAACGGTTAATATCGGCGAGGTTGATTATACTATTTCGTTTCAAAACGGCGCTCCTGTAAAAATCGCATACACGGATACATTGGACAACAAAATAGAGATATTTCTGCAAAATACGCTTTTAAATATAGACATAGATAAACTAACATTTAGAGCCAATATCCCGACAAATTATGATGTGGTAAGGTACTAATCGGCTTAAAAGCCTGCAAAGCAAATGGCAATTACTTAACGGTAAAACGTAATAACTTTTTAGCTGTATAATTTATAAATTAAAGCGTTTATATAAAAAATGTCTATGACGAATCCGCGCTCAACAGCTTTTTAACTTCCTCCATACTGTTTTGTAAATTTTTGTTTTTATACGTCTCTAACCAATCCAACGGCGTTTTGCCACTGGTATCTTTCAACCCTTTGTCCGCGCCGTTGTCCAACAACAGTTTTATAAAACCGATATCGGCGTATCTTACGGCATAATGGAGCGCGGAAACGCCGTAAGTTCCGATACTCAGACAACTAAAAGGATTGTCGGATTCGCTAATCGCGGCATTAACATTGATGCCGTTATCCAAAAGTATTTTCGCACTTTCATATAGGTTAAACTGCGCCGCATACATCAGAGCGGTTTTATTAAAATCATTCACGTCGTTTACGTTGGCTCCCTTTTCCAAAAGTAATTTGACTAAATTGGGATGCTTCAGAGAATAAAATAATGTCGGTTCATAATTATTGTGCAACCAATTATCATAATCTTGTATGTTTCTCTCTTTGCGCGTCCAATTACCGACTAACAGCGGCTCTATTTCATCAACGCTCGCTCCTTTAAGCAGCAATGTTCTAATATTATCCCCGAAATAACCGTAACTTGACGAAATGGCAAAATGTGAACTCAAAATTTTATCATACGCCGTATCCGCCCACTCTTTCGCTTTTTTCTCATTTACGCCAAACTCCTCTTTGTAATACTGTACCAAATCGTTACGGGCTCTATTTTTTACATCGTTATACTGCTGATAAATATCATAATTATATATCCCGTCATATGCCCAGCTTGTTATAAAATCATGCACATACGGCGCTTGTCTTTTTACATAACCATACTCCATACCGCCAACATCAAGATCAAAATCTTTCCATGGCGTATAAGATACTTGATTGATTGTTTTAGGAACTGCAACATAGGAAATTACCTGCCTGTATCTGCCGCTGCCGTCACAATGACTTTCCGCGCCGCCATTCATATCCGCAAGCAAATTGAGAAATTTTGCAAAATCCTTTTTCTTAAGCAGTAGATTTTCTTTTTCATCTTTAACCTGCACAACACAAACGGGCTTCAAATCTCCGTTTTCAAGTATCTGAAGCGTTGTTACTTTTTGCTCTCCTATGTTCCAAAGATGCACATTTTTATTTTCAAAATAGTATTTCCATTTATACTCAAACGGATTTATCGCAGAAAATTGCGAAGTTTCAATTGGTATATCGCTTAATTTGTCTATTTTTATTATATTGCCGTTGGGGGCTATTTCTATACCTCTATCTTTTATCGCAGACTTAACTTCATTCCTATTTTTGCCGTTCAAATCCCAAAACGCATCTTTTGATGAGAATAAAGCTGATTGGTACAATTCGTTATTACTTAAACAACAACTCCAAAACTGCGCTAAAAACATACTTTTATTATCAAATTTGAGTTCTACATACCCTACATCGCCATATTTTTCTACATTTTCCCAAGTCATCTCCTGCGGTTCGCTTTTAGCGCCGCTTTCAAAAAAATCATTTAAATGTTTATTTAATACTTTCTCGCAAAGCTGATCATTTGAATAATATATTAATGAGGGCAAAAAAGGATATTTTACTATACCTTGTCTATTAAATTCTGCCATGCGCTGTCTATTAAGTTCTATTATGCGTTTTCTGTATGCCCGTTCTAAACATACTTTATCCAAACACTTATCTCTTTCTTTAATCCATGCTCTTTGAACCCGTTTATCCGCATCGGACGGACTATTCCCATATTTTTTTGCCAACTCTGAATCTAACTCTTTTAATGTATAGCTGCCGCAGATGAGTTGTTCGGAAAGTTTAACGGCTTTACTGCAATCAAAACTTGCCTCTTGCTCCGCCGATGCCATAGAAACCGCAAAAAACAGAATAACCAGCATACTTAATCTCATTGTAACACCCTTTATGAGAAATATCTAAATTATTATATATAATTAATCTTTTAATGTTATTAGTTTAGCATTTTTGTAAAACTCTTTAACTCTATCGTCCGTTCTTACGCAGCGTCTTAGATATGAGTCAAAATCGCCGCGCGAATATTGGATATACAGGTTTTTCGCGCTTACGGCTCGGCTTACGGCGACATAAAATTGGCTATTTTCAAATATATTGTCTATATCGCATACAAGACGCTCTATGCTCATGCCCTGCGATTTGTGGATAGTTATCGCGTAAGCAAGCTTTACGGGAAACTGCTTTAACGTAGCAAGCGTTTTGCTTTTTATCTCGCCGCCGTTTAAAACATTTTCATACAAAGCAAATTCATACGGTTCTACCTTTATGAGTTCGTCTCCTTTTTCTACCAGCAGATATTCGTCAAATATACCTCTTACGATGCCTCTTTCGCCGTTGTAAAATTTGCCCCATTTATTGACGCAAAAGAGTACATGCGCGCCCTCTTTAAGCTCAAGTTTCAATGGAATATTCAGCGCTTTTTGCCAGCTTTCTATTCTATTTTGACTAAGAGTTTTTTCATTTAAGTTAAATTCCGCATTTACTACGCGCAATTCTTTGTCTATCTCGTCCAATCGTCTTTTATTCATATTGTCAGCTTCGTAATTTCTGCCAAACAGTATGGTAGGATTTGAAAGCATTACTTCTTGGTTTTGGCGCAGATTTTCAAAAAAGCGCGTTACTTTTTCGTCTATTTCGCCTTTTCGCACTCTGTTTAATATATCAAAAAACGCTTCGTCGTTTGTTCTTTTTGAGACGCAAAGCTCTAAAATTTTGGGATTATAGCTTTTCCACGCGCTACTTTCAAAAGCGTAAATCTCATCGCCAAATAAAGAGCCGCCGTCAAAATCGTCTTTTTTTCGCACGGGAGGAAGCTGGAAAAAATCGCCTACAAACAGTATAGAGCCGTCAAAACCGGAAGCGTTCAGCCTGTATCTTATCATCTCCATCAAAGCCGCCGATACCATGGATATCTCGTCTATGATTAAAAGGTCTGTATTTGACAAAATGCCGTATAACTCTTTAAGTCGGCTTTTGTTTTTGTCATATCTTAAAAGCTCTTCGGTATTTTTGCAAATGCCGAACGCGAAAAAACTGTGTATCGTCTGTCCGCCTATATTTACCGCGCTGATGCCCGTACTGCCAAGCGTTATGACTTGCTTTTTGTCTTTTTTATACTCTTTTATAAGTTTCGCCGTAAGATAACTTTTGCCGACCCCGCCGCTGCCCGTTAAGAAAAGATGGTCGGTTTTTAGTATCTCCTTGATAGTTTCAAGTTCTTTCACGCTTTACCTTAGGTAATTTTTTGGTATTATACACAAAAGATATTTTTTAAAGGCAAAAATATGGCAAATAAAAAAAGGAGATTGACTCCCAAAAATGAAAACATATCGTTAAAAGAGCTGAAAAATACGCCCAAATCGGCGGAGCATGGACAGCGTTTACACAATAAAGAGGTTTCTTCTCAAGAGTTGGAAATGCAGACCGTTGTTTTTTGCGCGGCGGTAATGCTCTGCTCTATTGGGGTGATAGTATATATAGTGTTTCTATAAGTTTATGATGTATCGTTTTTTAACGCTTGCCGCGCTTGTTTTTCTATCCGGATGCGGAATTAAAGAGTTTAGTTTAACCGAAGTTTTGCGATACGAGCAAAACAGTTCCGCGCTTCCTCCCGTTCCATTATTAACCAAAGACGATTTGAAGCAGTATCAAGACAAATATATACAAAAACAGTTCGCGCCATGGGAAAACAGAACGCTTAGAAACGCACGTGAAGAAGCCGCTTGGGGGCTTAGCTTTTTGGCGCGTAAATTTACGGGCGAAAATCTCCTTGTTATCGGTAATGAAACACTGCAAAACATAAAAGAACAGACAAATTTTGACGCTTACGGCACTGTCATGGAGTATGCAGTAACCGTAGAAGAGAGCCATTTTCGCGTACTGCCGACAGACAAACCGTTTTTTAAGGGCGGCGGATACCCGTTTGATTATGCGCAAAATTCACTGCTTGGCATTATGCAGCCGCTTTTGATTTCGCACTACTCTAAAGATAAGGCGTGGGCGTTTGTGGAAAGCGCGTTCGCGGCGGGCTGGGTAAAGAGCAGTGAGATAGCGTTTATTGATGAAAATTTGGCGGCAAAGATAAAAAACAGCCCGCAAATTGTTATCACAAAAGATAATGCGCCGCTGTATTTTGAAAATACCCTTTTTGCGCATTATATAAAAATGGGGGCGATTTTACCGCTTTTAGAAAACGGCGGGGAGAATTACAAAGTTTTCATCGTCCGCTCTAATGCCGAAAAAAAAGCCCAAATCGTCAATGTAACGATAGATAAAGCCTCCGCCGCACCGTTTCCTTTGGAATTTAACGAACAAAACGTCAAAACGGCTTTAAACGAACTGCTTGGCGAAAATTACGGCTGGGGCGGGCTTTATAACAATAGAGACTGCTCTGCTTTTACTAAAGACTTTTTTTCGCTCTTTGGCGTTTGGCTTCCAAGAAACTCACTCTCTCAAAAACGTTCGTCAACGTTTGTGAATATACAAAATCTAACTCTAAAGCAAAAAGAGCAGACGCTTAAAGAGCTTGGCATACCGTATCTAACGCTTATTTATATGCCCGGACACATTATGCTCTATACGGGGCAAACGGACGAACGCGCGCTTGTCATGCACAATATTTGGGGGCTCACAAACAGTAAAGGCGGAAAATTTCTCATAGGAAAATCGGTTATTTCAGACCTGTATATCGGCGAACAACTGCCCAACATGAAACAAGAAAATCTTCTCATGAACAAAATTCAAAGTTTCACCGTTTTCGCGCCAAAATCGGCTCTTATAAAATTAAAACTGCTCAAAATTTATAAAGACGCGATAGAAAAAATCGCGGACAATACCGTTTATTTTAAAGACGGAAGCGAGGCTGTTTTTGACGGCGGCAAAGATAAAACTTATGATGAAACGCTTGAAAATCCCGACATTTTAGACCAATTTGACGAAGTTTACGCAAAAGGCGCGATTGGTAATCTTCCCGTGAACGACGCGGGCAGGATAAGAAATGAAATTTTTTTCAAAGCGATGTACGGACACAATAAGCAAGAGATAGAACAAAATCTCGTTAAAGTCTCATGGCTTCCCTCATCTGCGAATATCTCTTTATTGTTCAATAAAAACAACGGCGCGGCGGAGGCTTTACAGGCAGTCTCAAATGAGCTTGACAAACTTGACGAGAGTTATCTTAAATTTTTGCAATATCCTGCGGGAACTTACATGTATAGAAATATAGCGGGCACAAACAGACTTAGCATGCATGCGTTTGGGATTGCGATAGATTTGGATGTAAAATATACAAATTATTGGCGCTGGGATATAAAAACGCAAAAAACATACCAAAACTTTTTGCCGCAGGAGATAATTGATATTTTTGAAAAACATGGTTTCATCTGGGGCGGCAAATGGCAGCACTACGATACAATGCACTTTGAATACAGACCCGAACTGCTATGATAAGCGATTTTCAGCAAAGTTTTAAGATGTACGCAAAACGCAAATCTGTTTTTCATGGATTTAAGCAAAATGACCCTTTTAAAAAGTTTTAATAATCACACCCGCGATGTAACAAATAGGGATGGAAATTCGCCGCAGTTTAAAAGAGTTTTGCGGATTGGATAAAAACAGATGTTTATTTCGTAAATGATTGGATTGCCATGTCATACTTCATACTCCTTGCAATGACGGAAATATGAGTAATTAAATCTTCTATATTATTTCCTCTTAGTGTGTAAACATAAAAATGGATTGCCATGCTCCCGCTGGTCGCTCGCAATGACGGAAAAAAGGGGGAAGGTCACAATGACATACTATCTGTCATTACAAGGAACACCCCTCCTCCGTCATTGCGAGGAGCTTTAGCGACGAAGCAATTCACGCCTTTTCCGTCATTGCGAGGAAAGAGCAAAGCGACTGACGAAGCAATCCATATAACATATAAGCGATACAAATATTTAAATTTACAAAAATTAAAACAAAGTAATTTGAAAAACCGATTATTTTATGTTTTTTTGGATTGCCGCGCTTACGCTTGCAGTGACGGAACAAGAACGATTATTTTGTAAAATAAAAATGTTTATTTTTAAGATTCGCTTAAATCCTCTAAACTTTTTGCGTCATCGTCAAACTCAACCCTCTCTATTCTGCTAAACTCATCGGATATTTTAGATGTAGTCGTTGATATCTCTTTGACGTCTTTATGAACTGTGTCTATATGCTTTGAAAGTTGTTCCCACCGCTCTTTATAAAGCTTGAAATTTTTTGAAAGCTTCATCAGCTCCTCTTGAATTTTTTTCGCCTGTTCTTTGGTTTTGATGTCTCTTACTACCGCCGTTATTGTGGTCAAAAGCGCCATAAGCGTCGTAGGAGAAGCTATCCATACGCTTTTTTGTCTTGCATAATCAATAATGTTTTCATGATAAGCGTTAATTTCGGCAAAAATAGCCTCAGCAGGCAAAAACAAAATCGCCAAATCCGAAGTCTCGCCCTTTATGATATATTTTGACGCGATATCGTTTATATGCTTTTTCAAATCATTTCTAAAATCTCCCTGAAAACTTTTATCTTCAATCATTTTTCTGTAATTTTCCAATGGAAATTTAGAATCCACACAAATAAGCCCGACAGGTTCGGGAGCTTTGATAACGGCGTCGGCTATACTTGAATTTGAAAGCGTAAACTGTATATCATACAAATCTCTCCTCTCGCCGAAAATGGACTTTAATATGGCATTTAACTGCACTTCGCCGAAAATTCCGCGCGTTTTTTTGTCAGTCAAAATACCCTGCAAAGAGACTACCTCTCCGCTTAAATTTTCTATAGTTTTTTGTGCTTGATTTATTTTTGCAATGCCGACTATTATCTCTTTAAATGTCTTGTCTATATTCTCAAAACCATCTTTAAGGCGATTTTCAACTTTTTCATTGATTTTTTCAAGTCTTTCATCTACTTTTTTGGATAAATTCTCAAAATCTTTTGCACTTTGAGACTGCTGCTCTTTTAACGAATCGCTTATCTTTTTTCCCAGAATTTCCAACTTCTCATACAAAAACGTATTCATATTTTTTTGCATGATTTCTAAAGAATTTGATATTTTGATAAACAACTCGGCGTTTTTTTCTATCTGTTCTTGTGCCGTTTTAGCGATTTGAAGCTGTTTGGCGTCAAATGAGGATAACTTGTCATACCAAAATTCCCGCATTTTTTCCTGCTCTTTTTGCCTTAAAAATTTCTC
>JAIRNE010000009.1 GCA_031258205.1 Campylobacteraceae bacterium | reverse complement strand
TGCCTCCGTCAAGAAAAGTTTTGCCGCCGTAATGCACAGCCTTAGCGGCAAGCGGCAAAGAGCAGGAAGCTTTCAAGATTTGCATAAAATCTTCTTTTGAGTCAAATCTGTCAAAATACACCGCTTCGCCGCTAAGGCACTCGGTAGCCACGATAAAAAGGCGGCTTTTTCTCTTGCAAAAAGTATCATAATCAAATATATCAAGTTTCGTTGGGATAGTTTCAAAGATAAATTTCATACCAAATAAATCTCCGCCCGTAAGCCATCTTTTGTACGATAAATAGCGGCTGTCATCAATGAAACGAAACGGCAGGGAAAAGTTCCTTTTGGGTTGATTTGAGGCGAAATTTACCAAATTGCAAGCCCCCATGGAAACGCCGATAAGCGTTTCAAAAAAGATATTTTTCTCTGCCAAAAAGTCTATAACTCCAGCGCCGTATAAGCCCCTCAAGCCTCCGCCCTCAACTATCAATGCACTGTTCAAAACCGACTCCTTGATTATTAAAATACTTGGCTTTCTCTTTTTCGCAAGACAAAAGTTTGGACATATTATTTATCGTATGATACTCTTTTACTCCTATAATTTGAGCTGTTTTCTGAAAAAGCGTACCGTCAAAAACGGCCGATGGAGAGCTTTTTGACTTTGATAATTTGCCGCCTTTTTCATCAAAAATTAACGAATGATGGATAAAAACCGCTTTCAAAAAATTCTCAAAACCAAAAACTCTTGCCATATAAAGCTGTAACGCGCTTGAATTAAACAAATCAACCCCGCGTATAATGAGATTTACCCCGCGCTCTTCATCACTGAAAAGCGAAGCTAACTGATAAGAGCTAAAGCCTTCCTTTTGCCACAATGTAACATCTCCCATAGCTTTGCCTAAATCCACGCTTTTGCCGCCAAGCGTGATAATCGTTCCTGCTTTTATGCGCATCTTAAGAGCCGTTTTATTTTTTTCCAGCTTTAGTCTTAGCGTGCCGCAGCCGCCATAACATGGTTTATCGCGCGGACATTTACAAATATAAAAATGTGTTGGATTTGTTTTGATAATAGCGGTAAGTTTAGCAAAAATCGTCTCCTGTTTTTTAGAAAACGTATATTTCTCCAAAAACTCATCTCTATTTTTTGCGCCGATATCCCATTCAATCCCAAGCTTTCGCAAAGCGTTAAATATGTCGTCTATATACTCTATTTTTGAGCGGTTTTGGTCTATGTCGTCAATTCTAAGTTCTATTTTTGCGCCGATGTGTTTGGCTATAACGTATGTAAGTATGAAGTTTACGGCATTTCCTGCATGAATGTATCCGCTGGGAGTTGGCGCGATTCGTGTTATCATAATAAAAAAGCCCTCCATGCAAGATGAAGGGCTAAAACTATCTCTTTTTAATAACGAGACGCTCTTCTTGGTTTTTCTTCACGAGGTCTTGCCTCGTTTACGCGAAGATTTCTTCCGCCTAATTCTTTATTGTTGAGTTCGGAAATAGCTTGATTTGCTGCAGCATCATTCTCCATCTCTACAAATGCAAACCCTTTTGAACGGTTTGTCTCTCTATCCACTACTATTTTTGCGCTTAGTACTGTACCATATTGTCCGAAAACTGCCTCAAGCTCTTCCTCTGTCATTTTATATGACAAATTTCCAACGTAAATATTCACGTTATCTCTTCCTTAAAAAAATGTCTTGGTAAAAAACCAATCTTTTATGATATCCATTTAAATATTAAAATTTGTTTTATTTTCGTTTTTTATCAAAAAAAATTACTATTTTTCCCAAATTACACATTTCTTTACATATATTTTTGCAATACTTCGGATATTCTAACGCCTCCATTTTTTTGCCGACAGTTTTCCATGCCATTTAAAATCTATCTTAATCCTCAATCGTAACAGCCGTTCTAAAACCGATATTGTTTGCGGCTGAAGCCGAAGGCTGTGAAACCCGTACCCAAGAGCGCAAAAATTCAGCGCTGTTATATGAACTGCCGCCTTTGATGATATTTGTATTTCCGCCGCTTACAAATTTAACTTTGGGGTTTTTTGCATAAAAATCTTTATCATAAAAAGTCTCCACCCACTCCCAAACATTTCCATACATATCATAAAGTCCCCGTGAATTGGGCATTTTTTGCGCTGTCGCTTGTGGGCGTATACTCTTTGTCTTATCGTTTTTATCATAATACCACGCATATTTTTCCAAATCATCTGCCGCTGTACTCGCTGCGTACTCCCACTCGGCTTCGGTAGGGAGGCGGTATTTGGTAGTATTTTCAAGAGCGTTTAACCTTGAGAGAAATAGTTTAACGTCATACCAAGATACGGAATCTACAGGGTTTGACGCGGCTTTTATTTCGCTTGGGTTGTCGTTCATCACTTTTTCCCACTGCTCTTGCGTTACTTCGGTTGTGCCGAGATAAAAACTTTTGCTTATTGTTACATTGTGTATTGGCTGTTCATTGGTTTTTTCATTTGAACCCATCATAAAAGAGCCTGCGTCTATCAGCGCAAACTTCATGCCTATGCTGTTTGTATAAGTTTTACTCAACTCTTTCTTTTTTTCCGAACATCCGCTAAGAATTAACAATATGACTGTTAAATACAAAAAATATCTGCTCATTTTAACTCCATTTTTATTGGATTTTGCGCATCTTTGCCTATGACTGTAGTCCATGGCAGAATTTTATATGAACAAATAAGCCCTCCTTTAACGTATGGGTCGTTTTTGACAAACTCTTCTATCAAGGAGACGTTTTCACTTAAAAATAAAAATGCCGAACCCTGCGTTCCAAGCGCGCCTGCCAAGACAATTTCGCCTCTTTTTTCGGCTTCGGCGGCAAGTTTTAAATGCTCTTCTCTAAATTCTCCGCGCTTTGTTATATAGTCATCCACCGCTTCATATATCAATAAATAGTGCATTTTATACTCCTTTATACTCTTCGTAGTTGCCTTTAAAATCAGTTATTGTGCCGTTATTATCTATTCTAATGATACGGTTTGCAAAAGCGTCTATAAGCTCTCTATCGTGCGTTACGCAGATAACAACACCATCAAAGTTATACAAAGCTTCGCCCAAAGCGATGATAGCTTCCAAATCAAGATGGTTATTCGGTTCGTCAAGAATCAAAAAGTTACCCTTTTCCAACATCACTTTTGAGAGCATTATGCGGTGTTTTTCGCCTCCGCTTATGGATTTGACGCTCTTTTTTTGCTCTTCTCCCGAAAACAGCATGCGCCCTAAGCATTTTCGTATCTCGTCCAAATCTTTTTTATCGTCAAACTGCTGAAGCCACTCAAAAAGTTCCATATCGCCTTTTATGATATCTGTCGTATCCTGCGGAAAGTAGCTCTGCTCTATAGTAGCGCCCCATGAGATTTTACCCTCTTTAGGAAAAAGTTCATGCATTAAAAGTTTGCAAAGCGTACTTTTGCCAACGCCGTTTGTACCGATAAGAGCTATCTTATCGCCCTTTTCCACCTTCAAATTGATATTTTTTAAAACGTCTTTTTCGCCGTATGAAAAAGAGAGATTTTCTATATTTAAAACTTCATTGCCGATGTCCCGTTTTTTGCGAAAAACTATGCTGGGTTCTCTGCGCGAAGAGGTTTTAATCTCCGAAATATCTATCTTTTCAAGCTGTTTTTGGCGGCTTGTAGCCTGTTTTGCTTTTGAAGCGTTTGCGCTGAAACGGCGTATAAAACTCTCCAAATCCTCTTTTTCTTTGAGTTTTCTCTCGCGCTCGGTTTCAAGCTGTTTTTGCATGAGCGTAGAGGCTATGTACCAATCGTCATAATTTCCGCTGAACTCTCTTATCGTCTTAAAGTCTATATCCAAAATATTAGTAACTACGGAATTTAAAAAGTGCCTGTCATGAGATATGACGACCATAGCGCCGTTGTGGCGGTTAAGCTCGTTTTCAAGCCATGAAATAGCTTCTATGTCAAGATTGTTTGTCGGTTCGTCCAAAAAAAGAATATCAGGTTTTGGGAAAAGTACCTGCGCCAATAATACTTTGAATTTTTCGGCGCTTGTAATTTCGCGCATGAAAGCGTTATGTTTTTGGATTTGGAAGCCTAAATTTTCCAATATCTTTTCTATCGTTATTTCATACTCGTAGTTTGGGTCTTCTTCGGCGCATATTATCTCAAGTTCAGCCAAACGATTGTTGACATTGTCGTCTTCAAAATCGCCGCTTTCATAAAGTCTCTCTTTCTCTTTGACGGCGTCATAAAGCCTTTTATTGCCGTACAATACAGCATCTTTTATAGTAAAATCCTCATATGCAAACTGATTTTGTCCCAAAACGCCTATTTTTAAAGCGCTGTTTATTGCAATATTGCCCGAATTTGGTTCTATTTCTCCCGATAATATCTTCATAAACGTACTTTTACCGGCTCCGTTCGCGCCTATAAGACCGTAACGTTTTCCGCCGTCAAGTTTTAAATTTATATCCTCAAATAAAATTTGCCCTGCAAATCTCATCGTAACGCTGTTTACCTGTACCATTAAAATATACTGCTCTCTTTTTTGAAAATTAAAAAAAGCATTTTAGCAGAAAAGTTGAGTATTATAAAGTTTGCCGCAGAAGTAAAAATTTATTATAAGCAAGACGCCTTGTATAGTTTTGAGGCGTCTTGATGAAGTTTATTTAAATGCCGATTGCAAATCGACCTTTAAGGCTCTGTATCCTATCGTATTGCTGTCTGTGAACTTTATCTCAAGCAGAGATTTTTTTGTTCCGTATTTGAACTCATGTAAATAGGGCACAAGTTCGGATTCGCCTCTTGAAAACGCTTTAACGTCGCCAAGTCCTGCAGTTGCGCTGTAAACCATCATAGAGTCGGTTTTGGGCATGTATTCCGTAACGGAAGTAATTGGACTGAACCACTCAAATCCTCTCTCTTTGCCAAATTCCCAAATTTGCCGTACGGTCATCTTTTTCTCATCAACGACATATTCTACGGCGCGGCTGTATTTCATATTGACCATTGCCGGCTGCTCCATACCGCGCGAATCGCCGTTGTCAAATACGCTTACATGTATAACTCCCTTTTTTGATTTTTCAGGGATTACATATGCCGTGTGCTGTGTCCATGACCAGTCAAATCCGCCCTCGTCATTTAGATATCCCGGACATTTTGAGCCGCTCTCGCCGCAATCTATTTTTCTGCCTTTATCGTCAATCGGCGTCAATACTTTTTTAGCAAGTTCGCCGCTCCAGCCCTCCGGAGAGGCTAATATCCATTTGACTTTTTTATCTCTTCCGATTTTGACAACTGCGCTTTGATGGCGCGAAGAGATAATGATAGAATCGTCGCTTGCATCATAATTAACCGAATTTACATGCGCCCAGTTTCTGCCCGCACCCACTCCTGCCACATCGCCGAACGGCGCGTTAGCATCTTCAAGCTCCTCTTTGCTTTTTGTATGTCCTGCCTGCGAAGCGTCAATATTAAGGCATACTGCTCCTTGATCCATAGCGAGCATATTAACGTCTCTGTACGGGTCAAGTATCTCCATCAGTCTCCATTCGTCAAGCACATTTCCATCTTTGTCAAGTTCTACGATAACGTCTCTTACGGTTCTTACATTTTTGTTGTCTTTTCTTTTGTAGTCCGATGAAGCTGCCCTTAAAAGATAGGTGCCTTTTGACGTCTCTTCCAAGTGATGACTAAAATCTATGTAACTTTTCGGAAGGTCTCTATGAAAAATCTGCCTTCCCATAACGTCATATTTCATATACGCTTGGCTCATGCCCCATGCAAGCGCACCGTCTTTTGTCTGGTCAAAACCCATTAAATTGCCTTTTTTGCGCAAGTCGTTAGCGTCTCTTAGCTTGCTTGTATCAAGATACCATCTTATATCGCCGTTGGTGTCTATTATCCATACGTATGTCTCATAATCCCACTCAATTGCGCCGCCTGCAGGATTATTCCAAACGACTTGAGCGGCATTCGGAAGCGTTGAGGAGAGATGATTCATAAGATATAAATCATTTTTTATGCTTTTATCCGCAGCTATCACTACTTTTGCTTCGGGAAGCACCCTTTTTTGTTTTGTACCCGAACCGTAAATATTCACGGGAGGCGCATATATGGTATATGTCTCTTTAACATTTTGCGTGTCTCCATCTGCATCATACCTTGTGTAAGATACATTGACTCTGTTTTGATAGTCCGGATACATACCCCAAACGGGTATTCCTCCGTACAGTAAAACTTTATTGTCGGCAACGCTGTAGGATATCGGTATGCCGCCGCCCTCTTTGCCATCTATAGTCACTTTTACGTTGCTAAGCTTATAGCCGCCGTTTTTAATGACCGCAGTAAGAGGCGTTATATCAAACGGATTCATAATGACCGCGCCGATTTTGCCTTCTCCTTTATACGTCTTTGTGCCGCTGCCTCCGCCTGCGGCAAATAAAGCCACAGGTGAAACGCTTAAAATCAATGCCGCTATAATAGCGGATGATAAAACTTTTCTCTTACTCATTTTGTCTCCTTATAAAGAGTTTTGTTTTTTATAGATTTTAAAATAAAACATACAAACATAATACCAAGCAGTACAAAGCATAAAATAAACGCAAACAAGCAGGCTTGCGCCATATTTATAAAATGGTGCGAGGGCGCTAAATACCACCCCTCCTCGTAAAAATCTACAAACCATTGCTGTAAAAAGCTTAAATTTGCATCCATTGGCACAATCGGATTATCGTATCCGCAGTCTCCTGTGGGCTTAAAAAGGTCAGGAAACCATTTGTCCAAAGGCATATTAAAAGGAAAAACGGGTTCTGCCGAACAACCCTGCACGCCAAACGGATTATCCGAATGGACAGCTTTATGTATGGCGTTTAATTTCAAACTGTAACCGATACCTTGAACAGTTCCCCAAAACGCTAAAAGATAACCTGTAAATTTCAGCGGCATATTTTTCGGATTTAAAGCGGCTATAAGTCCTGCGAAAAACATGCAAAAAAACGCAAATCTTATATATACGCACTGTTCGCAAGGCGCCATGTATATATAATGCTGAAACAGTGAGTGTGCGATAATCACCAAAAATATGCTGCAAAAAGCCATCACAAGCCATAAAAATCTTGCGTTTTGCCATTTTGCAACGGTATCAACCGGCGCCGTTTTTAAATCATTCCAACATTTTCGCAGCATTTTCGCCCCTTATTTATCAGCTAACTCTTTTATGAGACTTGTCATATTTTCTATTGAAGTTATGGATTTCGTATAGATAAGATATTTGCCGTTTACGACAAATGCCGGCACGCCTTGTATTTTTGCAATTTCATAACTCGCTTCCCATTGCGATACAAGTTCTTTTGTATCTTGGGTATTTTTGAGTTTTTCAAATTCGCTCTTTGACATGCCGACAGATTGCAAACCAAAAGCCGTAAAACTTTCCGCGCCGCCGTCCCATCTCTCTTTTTTATCATGGTAAGCGGCGTAATAAGCCATTTTTGCTTTTTTAAACGCCGATTTTTCATCTGTCGGCGCGATACCGTCACCGCTGTCTTTAACAATCAAAGCCGCAAAAAGTTCGCTTGCTTCTTTGCCGTATTTGCCTTTTGTCTTAAGATGAAAAGGTTTGAAAGTTAAAACTCCTTCAAGCTGCTTAACGACTGTCGGCGTTACCGATTTATCGTATTTGTAACAAAAAGGGCAGTCGTAGCTGAAAACCTTTATGAGGGTTTTATCGGCATTTGGGATGGGATTTGTAAGTTTTATATAATCCTCTCCCTCGCTGAAACCAAAAACATTTGCCGCGCAGAGTAAAAATGCGGCTATGATAAATGTAAAATTTTTCATTGATACTCCTTTCTAAATTAAAATAGATAATCAAACCTAAATATAAATATATCCGCATCATTTCCAAGTTTATGATCCTCTTTTTCATAAGAAGCCCGCATAAATATATTTTTAAATATACCGTTGGCTATATTTTGCGGTGCGAATTCGGCGTAAATATCCGTCCATTTAATCTCTTCTTTATTTTGCTTAAAATCCATATCGCTATAAACCGCTCCGATTTTCAGCGATCCGACGTCAAACAAACTGTTTAAGTTATATGACGCGCCGAAAGCATACTGATTAGACTCGTTATACAGAGCGCATGCTTCGTAACTTGCAGTGAAAAGTACGCATTTGTTAAAACCTCCGGCAACACCAAACTGTGCATCGCCTCCTTTGACTTGCGCAAATGCGCCGTATATATCAAATCCATTGTGTCCAAAGCCCAATTTTAAGCCGTAAAACAGCGCGCTGTCTTTAGCGGAATTGTCATATGTTGTGCCTGATAACTGACCTGCCAAATTGTATCTGACACCGATATCGCCAATAGAATTTTTATACTTAGCCTCCGTATAAAAGATATCAAAGTCGTCCGCGACCAGACCGTATGCCGCCGTTAAATCCAACCCTTTAAAATAGTTATTTTTTACGCCGACAGCATAACCCTCTTTGGCGTTTGCCGAGTAGATAGCATGATTGCTGTCGGCAAGATTAAAAAACTTCGGAGGATTGCCGTTTTTGCCCGTTTGGAACTGATATTTATCAATATAAGCGGCATATAAAGTTGTGCCTGTACTGTTTAACTCATCACTCTTTATAGCCGCACCTTCAAATGACTGCACAATAGGTTTGCCCATTCCGCTTCCGACAAGAGGGATATTGATAAATTGCCGTCCGACTTTGATGGTAGTTTTATTGAAAATGTAAGAGAGATAAGCTTCCGACATTACGGCTCCTGGACCATACACTCCATTGACAGCGCGAAACGCTCCGAAATTTTTAGCGTTGTCATCCGCAAACGGCGTGCTTACGCCTTGAAAGGTTACTGTGGCTTTAAAACCATAGTAAGAGTCTGTAGCGTAATTTAAACGCAATGAAAAATCCAAAATATTCGCTCTATCGCCGCCGACTTCTTGATTAAAATAGTAAGAGCGAAATACGCCGCTTGCTTTACCGCCCATAATCGCATCCGACAGCGAATCTGCGGCATTAGAACTTACGCCTAAAGCGACAAATAAGAATGCGTACCTTAAGACTTTCATCTTTTGTCCTTTCTGCCAAAGATTTTGTAAGTTTAAGCGTCAGGATTAACGACGGCATAACTTCAATATTAAATTTTACTTAAAATAACAATTTTATCCGCTTATGCGTTATGTTTAAGTTGTAAAAATTTTTAAAGCTTTTGAACTGTTTTTTAGAAAATATTTTTGAAAATAATAACAATATATTTATCTTTTTTGAGTAAATGGCAGATTTTTATTGCGAAATCTATATAAAAGCTTCTATTTTAATATTGAAAAATTTGGATATAATGCTCAAATTTAACTTATACGTAAAAAATAACAGGAGTTATTTTGCATAGTATTTCAAGATTTATTAAGATATTGACAAGTTTCAAATATATAGAAAATTACAAAGTGTACGGCTTTATCATTGCCTCTATCGCCGCTTTTGTTATGCTGGCTTTTGAGAGTTTTAGTTATGTTAAATCGCAGATGGAGGATTTGGCGGAACAAAACAGGGCTTTGATTATAAAAGAGATACACTATTTGACGAAAACGTGGCTTAAAAACGGCATAAATATACTTGAGATTACAGCGCATTACGTGAACGAAGATTATGCAAATGAGGAGCATATCAAAAAATTTTCACAACCCTATCTGTTATACGGCAAACATTTTGACACTCTGCAGATATTAATTGTCAATATGCATTTTTATGTCAACGGCATAAAAGTTGACGATTATAAAAAACATACCAGAAATGAAAAATATGCATGTGCTTTCAATAATGACAATAAAAATGTAAACTTGACGGAAATATGCTCCGCCAATGAAGTTGTTTTTAAAAATTACAACGAAGAACATTGGTATTTGGAGAGAAAATGGTTTCAAAATACAAAAAATGCAATGAAAACGACTATGGAAATAATGGAATCGCATGGATTATTGTTTGAGAAGACTATAAATCTATGCACGCCCGTTAAAGACGGCAAAGAAGAGTTTAAGGGGGTGCTGTGCGGAATTACAAAAGTAAATTCTATAATGAAAAAAATAGAGTCATTGGAGATTCCGCAAAATTATTACTATTTTATAAGCGATAATGTGGGCAATATATTAATGGCGGCTGGAGACAACGCCCTCATAAACAAAAATGTGCAGGAGATATTTTCCAAAAAGCTTATAAAAAATTCCTTAGAACCGCAGAATATACATGTGAACAATAACGTTATCACTATTGATAATTTGATAGATTTTAACTGGTATATCGGCGCAGGTATAGACGAGGCGGGAATGAACAACGACGCTGTGCGGAAATTTTTTAAACATGCCGCAGTTATATTCGGTTGTTTTATACTATTTATCGCCGCAATCAACATTTCATACACATTTCTTTACAGGCGTTCGGAAGCAAAAAGAGCAGAGTATGAGAAAATGCTCCAATACCGCTCGAAAATAAGCGAAACGGGGGAGTTGATATCCGTTATAAATCATCAAATTCGTCAGCCTATTAACGCGTTGTCGCTGCTTATAAACGATACTTTGAACAAACTCTCGTCAAAAGAGTTTTTTGACGAAAAAGAGTTTGAGCAAAATTTAAGATTTTCCCAAAGAGATATTTTACTGATAAGCGAAACTATAGATATTTTTAGAAATTTTTACAGTTTTAACGATACCGTCAGCGAGTTTAGGCTTAAAAACTGCATTGAAAATGTTTTGTATGTAACCCGTACGGAACTTTCGCTAAACAGCATTATGATAAATATGGACGCTTCCAATATAGAAGATGTTAAAATCCGCTCTGTGGAAAACTTTGTGCAGCAGATACTTTTAGTGCTTATACAAAATGCAAAAGATGCGATTTTGCCGCTTAAAGTGATGAGAGAACTGCATAGGCGCAAAATAGAGATAACATTTGAAATGGACGAAAAATTTGTACATATATTTGTGTCGGATTTTGGAATAGGCATCGCTAAAGAGATGAAAAAGAGACTCTTTTCGGAAATCAAAAGTTCTGCGAAAAAACAAGGAAGCGGAATGGGTCTGTTTTTCTCAAAGAGGTTGGCAAAAGAGAGATTATGCGGCGATTTGACGCTGGTAAATGACAAAATGCCTACAATTTTTAAGCTTACTTTGGCTATCAAATGAGTAAATCATGCACGAATCAACATTGGAACTTTTAAATAATTTTTCCGTACTTGTGGTAGAAGACGACGAACTTACGAGAAATATGTTAAAACGGGGACTAAAAAAGTATTTCGGCGATTTTCATGAGGCAAAAGACGGACTTGAGGGTTTTGAGGTTTTTAAGAAAAACCGCGCTGATATCATCGTTACCGATATACATTTACCGTATATAAGCGGTTTTGAGATGATACAAGAGATACTGAAACTAAAACCAAAACAGCCTTTTATTGTGATTACTTCGTATAATACCGACCAAAATATTTTAAAAAGTATCCAAAACGGCGCCGTTAGTTTTTTACGAAAACCGCTGATAGACATTCAAGACCTTCAAACGACGCTTTTGTTGACGCTCATGCCGAAAATAAATCAAAAACATACAAATATCGGCAAAGGCGTGAGTATAGATTTTAACAGAGAAATTATTTACAAAGACAACGAACCGCTGTTTTTATCGCAAATCAACAACAAAATATTTTGGCTGTTGTGCTACAACTTAAATATGCTCGTAACGTATGAAATGATAGAAGATTACGTCTATAATAACGAAAGCGTAAGCAAATACGCTATCCATATGTCCATCATGCGCATAAAAAAGCGGCTTGGCATAAATATAGAAAACGTTATAGATTCAGGATATATTTTAAAAACTTTTGCAAATTAGACACATGCGGACATATTTTTTAAAGTTGCAATCTCCCGCATTTATCGGCGCTGTTTTGATTATTAAATTTACCCTCTCGGAGCAAAATAGATGATAAAAATGCCGATTAATACTACAAATACGCCGATAATATCGTATCTGTCGGGCAGGTAACCATCAAACCCCAAAGCATAGACATAAATATGAAAATTCCGCCGTAAGCTGCATAAACTCTTACAAAATTTGAAGGCTGCAAAGTCGCTGTAATCCCGCAAAGAGCGAGTACAACTCCGCCCAAAAGTCCGTAACTCCAATGCTTCTATTGCCAAAGCCAGATGAGATATCCTCCGCCTATCTCACAAAGTCCCGCTAAGAAAAATACGGACAGTGTTTTTACTATCAATCAAAAATCCTCACATAACCAACGTCTTCAATAAGCGCCTGCCCTTGTTCGCTTAAAAACCAATTGATTAATTTCTGTCCGTTTCGAGAGATATTTTGCGTACTTACGATATAAAATTCAGCCGCAAACGGATAAACATTGTTTTTGATATTTTCGACAGTCGGCTCCACACCCTCCACGCTTAAAAGTTTTATATTTTCATTTTTGTTCATGACGGACGCATAGTACCTGAACGAATACCCTATGGCATTTTTAGCGTTTCTATAGTCAGCCGTCCCCTCTATCATGCCTCCCATGCTTTCGTAAAATTCCTCTTTGATGGGATT
>JAIRNE010000075.1 GCA_031258205.1 Campylobacteraceae bacterium | reverse complement strand
GGTATCGGCGAAAATGCCGTAAGCGTGCGGCGCAAAATTTGCAGTGAACTCGGAGCATTTGGCATCAGCATCAACAAAAGACAGATTGAAAAAAGAGGCGAACTTATCCATTTTGAGGGTAAAAAAAGCGCCGTTAAATTGCTTGTTGTGCCGACAAATGAAGAGTTAGCGATAGCAAAACAAACACAGCATTTGATTCAAAAAACAGCAAGATGAGTTAAATATCCCGCTATGATAAGCGAAATCGAGGCAAAAAGTCAATTCTGCCTATCGATTTCGCAATCAATCCGTATCTCGGATATCTGTATAAATATATCTACTATTATGCCAAATGTATAAAAAATAAAGATGGGGCGATTTTTAGATGTAAAGATATACGCTAAACCATACTTTGAAGCTTTGTTGCGGATACTCATTGCAAGGAGCATAGCAACGAAGCAATCCATAGAAATTATAAAAAGAGGCAAATATAAAGCTGTTTGATACAATCTGTAAATCGCTCCATTTTTAACAATTTGAAATTCATGAACGCTTCGCGTCTGGATTGCCACGACACTTCGTGTCTTACAATGACAACCTCTCTGCGTCATTGCAACCTCCCCCCCCCCTCTATGTCATTGCGAGGAAGGAGCGAAGCGACTGACGAAGCAATCCAGAAAATATTTTCCTTAAACCCGCGCATTTGTACCGTCCTTGATATTTTTGATTTTGCAAGGATAAAGCGTGAGGACTGTTTGAAGTTGTTGCTTGCAACAACAAGTTCCAGAGCGTCAGAAGCAAAATAAAAATACAAGGATGAAACGGTTTTGCGCGGCAAGTTCTTTGCTTCTTTCTTGCTTGACGAAGCAAAGAATGTCGCAAAGACTTTAAGTTTTGCGAAATAAATTAGTAAAACAGGTAATAAACGATTATTTTTATGTTTTTATAACTGTTTTGTGATTTTTAAATAGCAAAAAGATGGATTGCCACGCTCCCGCTCGCAATGACGGAGAGGGACAGATTGCTATGCAAACTTCGTTTACGGACTGTTACGGTTCTCAATGCCGCATACGTCCGAAAACAGATAAAACGATACGCTTCAAGCGCATAAAACAAGTAAACGCCTTTAAAATTTTGCACGTTATTCACGGCGGTGCGAAAATAGATTTAACGTTGACTGTATAATTTAGCTTATATCGCGACACTCTTTACATGTAAGTCGGAGCGTCGTTTGAAAACAGTATCAAATCTCCCGCTTTCGTGTTTTGCGCCAATATATTCACAAGCTGCGATTTGTCCGACAAAACTATCTTGTGAGCGCGCGAAATCGTCTGCCCCAATATCTGCGCGTTTACGCTTCCCGTGATGATAATAAGGTCAAATATCCCGTCCATTATTCTGGCAAGCTTTTCATTCTCCTCTTTTGTGCTCTCAACGATTCCGGGCGTTACTAAAACTTTTCTGCCATTATATGTTTTGACTAACTCGTAAGAACTCTTCATGCCCTCAAAATTGCCGTTAAAACTGTCGTCAAGTATAATCTTGCCATTTGCGTCTATTCTTTGCAGGCGGTGTTCCACGCTGTTTACAGAACCGATAATTTTTTGCAGCTCCTCTGCTTTAAAGCCCAGATATAAAGCGGTATGGATACATGCGGCAAGATTGACGGCGTTGAAACTGCCCAATAATTTAGTCTCAAACTCTACTCTTTTCCTGCCTATCTTCATAGAAAATTTTGTCCCTTCCAAGCCGGCTTCTATGATTTTTATCTCATGTCCGAATATATTTATGCGGCTGTCTTCATTTGAATCGGCATTCAGGCTTTCATGGACAAAAGCTTTTTCTAATTTGGGAGAAGAGATAAGCTCCATTTTCGTATCCCGTATCGCCTCCAAACTCTTAAAATACTCTATATGCTGCGCTCCTATTTGACCGATTATAGCAATGTCAGGCTCTAAAAATTCGGCAATCTCCTCTATATCGCCTCTCTCTCTTGCGCCCGCCTCGGCAATGTAAATCTGCGTATTTAAAGGCAGCGTCGTATTTACGTCCTGCGTGAGACCCACGATAGTATTGACACTGCGAGGCGTTTTATAACAGATGTATTTGGCGGATAAGATATGATACAAGAAATTTTTAATGCTTGTTTTGCCGTAACTTGCCGTAATGGCAATAATACGCAAGTTTTTCATTGATTTTAGTTTTCTTTTTGCTTCATGTCTGTAACTGAAAAATAGAATTTTTTCATATAAAAAACTGACAAACAAAGCGATAAAAAGCGGCATTACGACAGCGGGAAACTGAGGTGACGGGTACTCTTTGGGCGATAGAAAAAACAGCGCATCTACAAATAATACCGCTATTGACAAAAATAGAAAAAAACGTTTGATTCTTTTGGTAAATTGCAGCGGCTTATCAAGCTTGCTATGCCAAAACAGCAGCGTAAACGGATAAAATACAAAAAGATAGTATAAAAAACTATCGTCATAAAGTAAAACGGCGTAATATATCGCCAGCGGCAGTATCAAAAACAATAGATGCCACAAAGGCTTATTGTAGTGAAAAATAGCTCTAAACGGTTTATAAGAATACCACTGCATCGCGCTTGAGATATAGTACCCCAAAGCAAATACAAATGCCGCATGCACCGATAACATCAACCCCCGCATACCTATCAATATCAAATCCGTCATTTTTTACCCTTTAAAGCCGTTTTTACACAACTTTCTATAACGCCGCCTTTGTCCAAAAAGAAAAAATGGTCTCCGTCAAACTCAAAAAAGGTTGAATTTTTTATTAAAGAGCTTATTTTTAACCCTGCCGCAACAGGCGTCGTATCGTCATTTTTGCCCCAAAATACAACCACCCTGCCCTTATAATCTTTAAAATGCCCGCTCATGTCTTCATTCACGACCTTTTTAAACGTTTCATACATCGCAATATCCATACCTTTAACATCCTTTGACGCAAAAAGTGTGTAAAATCTACCCAAACCTAAAAATTTAAATATTTTAAAAAGTTTTATCTTAAAGCGCACGGAAAATCTTTTGGGCAAAACTATACCCGCGCTGCTAAGCAAAATAAGCGTTTTCGGATTTAAGAGCAGAGCTATTTTGCCGCCGAGACTATGTCCGATGATGATTTGCGGGGATTTATTGATAGAGTGCAAAAACTCCTCCGCAGCCTCTTTGATATCATAAGAATCCATTGCTTCATTTATAGACGAGTTGCCAAAACCCGGAAAATCAAGATAAATATGACAGTAATCTTTAAAAAAACCACCAAAAGAGTTTTTCATCAACTCTTTATTCGCGCCCCAGCCATGTAAAAAAAGGATAGAATTTTCTTTTTCCTGATTTAAAAGAGTATACGAAAAACTAAGCTGCGCGCCTTTAAAATCAACTCTTTTTACCGCCATTTTAAGCTCTATTTCTATTTTTTGCGTAGATTTTTTCTAAAACATTGAGTGCGTTTTTTAACTTCTCATACTCTTTAAAATCCACCAATACAGCTCTAAAATGACTATTTTTAACAACAACGGCGCGTTCAATCTCGCGTGAATTGACTTTTTTTAGTATGGAGCTAAAGTCCCTTACTATCTCTGTAGCCGTAAATATCTCCTCTTTGTTATAGAAAGTAGCCATAAAAACCTCTTTTATGCAAAATATTACATAAAATTTTACATATTTTTTTTAAAATTACGCTTTACCTTTAGCGGATTGAATAGAGTTGATATATTTGTATGTAACGGCAATTTTTTTGCGCTTAGGAAGCGAACGCGCTAAATCCTGCACAAGCATATCAAACTCCTCAAAAAGATAGTTTGCTAAAGAACCGGGGTTTGGGTTTATCTCATTTAAATAGATTTTGTTTTTCACTAAAAAAAAGTCGCATCGTATAATAGCGCCTTGAAAAAGAGGTTCATAAATGAGTTTGAAATTTTTTCTTATCTCTTCGTTTCTTATCTCCGTAAGCCTCGCTTCATAGACTTTCACAGTTCGTGAAAAGTCAAGGTACTTTTTATCAAAATCCAAAATCAACTCTTTTTGCGGCTCTTCTATGATAGAGTAGCGCATAGTATCGCCTACTTTGCAGCCGGCGATATTGTACTCTGCCACCCCCTCTATAAACGGCTCCACTAACACTTCATCATCAAACTCAAAAGCCACGTCCAGAGCGTATTCTAGCTCTTTTGCTTCCCTTACTACGCTGACGCCTATGGAACTGCCAAGTCTTAACGGCTTAATGATAACAGGCAGCGCAATGGTAATATTCGGATTATCTTTACTTACGACTTCATAATCAAGCGTTTTGACGCCAACGGCTTTAGCGTATAATTTTGTGAAAAATTTATTGTAGCTAAGAACGCTTGCTTCTATATTCGGACCTATATAATTAATGCCGAAAAAGTCAAAAAGCGCGGCTATTTTTCCATCTTCGCCGTCTGCTCCATGTATGATATTAATAGCGGCATCAAACTCTACTTTAAACTCTTTAAAGAATTTAGTATAATAAAAACCGCCTCTTTTCAGCATAAGTTTTATATCGTTTAAGTATTTGCCGCCGCTAAAACGCTTTGAGTTTATCTCTAAGGCAGGTATCAAATAAAAATCACGGTTTTTATCGCAAAAAATGTAGATAAGCTCGCAAAAAATCACCTTTTTAAGAGCTATCGCGCTCACTATGCTTATCTCATGTTCAAAACTCTCCCCGCCAAAAACAATAGCTAATTTCATCGCACTCCCCGTAAAATATTATTGAAGTTTAGAAAGAGCCTCTTTAATAAGCTCTTGAGTATCTGCGCCTTTACATGTAAACAAAACCGCTTTTATTTTGTCGCTTTTAAATCCAAGCGTTTCAAGAGCAAGTTTTGCTTCCATTTGACTCTGACTTGAAGCGTTAAGTCCGCTCTCCAAGACAAATTCGCCAAGCTCTACCAAAATCCTTTTCGCGCTTTTAAGCCCGATACCCGGTACTTTTACAAAAGTATTGGCATCCGAAGAGGCAAGAGCCTTTGCAAACTCTTCGGGCGTAAGCGTGGAACAGATGGCAAGTGCGGTTGATGTGCCGATACCGTTTAATTTTATAAGCTGCTCAAACATTCTCTGCTCGTCTTTATTTAAAAATCCAAACAGCAAATTCGCGTCTTCTCGTATAATCTGCGTGATATTCAACTCTATCACATCCTGTCGTATAGCCGCGGCACAATGCAGTGAAACTGCCACTTTGTAAGTTACGCCACTAAGCGTTTTAAGATAGACAAATGCAGGTTCTTTTTTGACTACGCGCCCTTCAATAGCCGCTATCATAGTTACTCTTTTTTATTAATTTTTATCTCAAATTCACCCTTTGCATCAAGCAAAAGTTCGCAATTATACCACAAATATATCTCAGCGGCATATTCATTATTTAACGGATAGTATGAGAGGTCGTATTTGGGCAGGACGAATGTGATTTTATTGCCGCTTTTCCAAAAAGAATTGCAGATAACTTTTTGCTGGTATGAAAATCCGCCCTCTTCCATGCATGTCTTAAATTCTGCGGCGGCGATATCAATGTGCGTTTGCAGACTTTCAATCATATTTGTCAATTGCCGATAACTCTTACTTAAAATATCAAACTCCCTTACTTTCACCAACAGTTCGCTGTCCGGAAGTTTTCCCTCCGCTCTTGATAGTTTAATCTTCGCGCGGCAGTTTTGAACGTCCAAAAGAGAGTTTTCCACTTCTAAACGCTTCATGTGCGCCATTTTTTGCGTCTTTTCAAGCTCTTTTTTGTAAAACATAATCTTTTCGTAAAGAGTTGACACGGCGGCGTATCTCTCTTCGTCAAAAATCGGCTTTACCGTTATAGTATTTTTTGCGCCCTCCGCTTTATCTATCTCTATAATATCTGCCGCCGTCAGCTTATTTCTTGAGCCAAGTTTTTTAATGTATATATGATTTGCCTCTATAATGCCGTTTTCTGCAAAATCAACGCTAACGGTATCGGCATGCACTCTGCCGCCTTTGAGATATTTTATTTTTATATCGCCGCCTTCAACGACGCCTTGATGAGTGTGTATATTGGCATACTCGGCGTTTACATGGGATGTTTTATGAGTTGTCTTTTTAATCTCAACTTGAAGCGCTTGAACGCTCTCGCCGCTTTTTAGATGCGCCGACATAAAATATTTTTCACTATTTTCACTCTTTCTGCTCTCAAAGTTGATAATATTAAAAAATTTCAAGCCGCGCTCCATTAATTTGTATATATAAAAAATACCTAATTTTACAGTACTATTCATTAATCGCAATTAAACATGCTTGATTTAACCTACTTTTGATATACTAACGGATTGATTTCAAGTTTTAGATATAAGTTAAAATATGATTATAAAGAACTTTTTTACCAACAGCGGCGGTATTTTAGTATCGCGCATATTTGGCTTCATTCGCGACCTGCTGACAGCCAATATACTGGGCGCGAATATCTACAGCGATATGTTCATGGTAGCGTTTAAACTGCCGAATCTATTTCGCAGGATATTTGCCGAAGGCGCATTTACGCAGGCTTTTTTACCAGCTTTTACAAAATCGCGCCAAAAAGGCATATTTGCCGTTAATGTATTTGTGAGATTTTTTCTATTTATACTTTTTTTGACACTTCTTGTCGTATTGTTCAGCCCTGCAATAACCAAAATCTTTGCTTACGGTTTTGACGATAAAACGATAGCCGACACAGCCCCGTTAGTCAGTATCAACTTTTTTTATCTTATATTGATTTATATGGTAACGTTTATAGCCTCTTTACTGCAATACCGCGGACGATTTGCCGTAACGGCGTTTTCCACTTCGCTTTTAAATATCTCCATGATAACGGCTCTGCTTTTAAGCGACCCAAACGCGCCGCAAAATACGGTATATTATTTGAGTTTTGGCGTTGTTACAGGCGGTATTTTACAGCTTTTAGTTCATGTATGCGCTCTATACAGAACAAGGCTTTTTTCGCTTTTAGTAAACGCCGTAAAATATAGAAAAAAGCGTAAACAAAACGAGCTTGAGCGCAAAGGTTTTTACAAAAACTTTTTTCATTCGGTCTTAGGCGGCAGTACGGTGCAATTGTCGGCTTTTGTGGATACTTGGCTGGCAAGTTTTTTGGCTGCCGGAAGCATTAGTTATCTTTTTTATGCCAATAGAATATTTCAACTGCCTTTAGCTCTTTTTGCTATCGCTCTTTCTATCGGCATATTCCCGCGCATCTCTGTTCTCATTAAAAGAGAGGAAAAAGACGAAGCCGTAAAACTGCTCTCAAAAGGTTTTTGGTTATTGGCTTTTTTACTGTGCGCCTCGGCTCTGGGCGGCATTATACTCTCAAAGCCAATCGTCAAATTACTATTTGAAAGAGGTCAATTTGACGCGCAGGATACCGTCATATGCGCGCAAGTTTTGTCCATGTATCTTGCGGGGCTTATCCCTTTTGGGCTGTCGCGCATATTTTCACTCTGGCTGTTTGCGCACCAAAGACAAAAAGAGGCGGCGGTTATATCGGCGATAGCTCTTGGCGGGGGCATACTCTTTTCATTTATACTTGTCTATCCCTTAGGAGTAGTCGGTTTGGCTTTGGCAAACTCTATCGGCGGACTTTTTTTGTTTATCTTAACAATCAAAGCTTTTGGAATAAAAACGTTTTTTGGTATAATTAAATCCTTAAAATCAGTCTTGCTTATAGCGGCGCTGATTATTGAAGCTATTATACTTATCTTTTTAATGGAAATTTTCAATGCATATTTATGATTCGGCAAAAAAAGTAAAATTAGCGTTTGAACCAATAAAAAAAGGCGAAGCGCTTATATATGTCTGCGGACCTACAGTATATGACGACGCGCATTTGGGGCACGCAAGGAGCGCTTTGGCGTTTGATTTATTGAGGCGCGTATTGATACATTTGGGGTACAAAGTAACTTTTGCGAAAAATTT
>JAIRNE010000061.1 GCA_031258205.1 Campylobacteraceae bacterium | reverse complement strand
GTTTTATGGAAACAATAATTCCTAATTACCAATAACGCGCTTTATTTATTTTAACGGGGCAAAAAACGACTGTTGCCCCGTCAATATTCAACTTTGCAGATTAATGCTTATAAGTATATCCGCAGTAAAAAAGCAAAAACATTAAAAGTCTAAAGCAAGGATTAGATAAGTTTTTGATACGAAAAGAAAATTAAGATTTTAAACCAAAAAATGTGTCGGTTTGACTTTAAGCTATAAGCTCTTATGCCCCAGCTCTCCGCGATTTCAATACAACACTTGTATCAGTTCAACACGCAGGCTGGAGGAAACAGAGGAGGAGCTACAAGTATTTCAATACAAACCTTTGTTTCTATTGAAAATGTTTAAACCATCTCCCGTTCTATCAGATACAATCTCTTATAAAGCGGGCAGTTTGCCATGTGTTCCTCTGCCGTGAGCATTTTCAAGAATGATGATTTTATCCGCTTTTTCTACGAAGCGTCTGTGCGCTATAATCAAAACGTAAGCCCCTCTTATCAGCATTTCGTTTTCAGCATCAAGCGATGCGGCTGCTTCGTCCAATAAAATAACAGGAGCATTTTTTAAAAGCGCGCGGGCTATTGATATCTCTTTGCCTTTATCGCATTTTCTCCAAGTACCGCTTCGTACCCTCGCGGCAGTTTAGTTATAAATTCATGGCAATACGCCGCCGTAATACTCCAATGCCGCTTTATGCGCCAAAAACAAAACGGCAATTGTTATTTCAAATAAAAGCGTTTTTGCTAAATGTTTTTATTCAATTTTTTCTATTGGGAGTTTAGAGAATTTCAATAAAATATAATTTGCGGCGATTACAAAAACAGCGCGCTGAAAAATTTTTTATATACTGCAAAATAGTGATTTTACATCTGCCGCTCTGATTTTTTAAAAATATTTTTATTGTGTAAAAATGTAACATACCAACTTTAGGTCAATATAAATAGCGATTTTTTCTTGTAAGAAAGCTTTTTAAAAAGTTTTTTAAATATAATAATAAGCTAAATCTATGCGCTTAAAGGTTCGCTGATGAGTCATATGTCATTTGCCCACCCATATTTTGGGGCGTTTTTTTCTATGTTTTTGGCATTTTTTATATTTTTAGGCATAGTATTGGCGGCGCGCTATATCAGCCGCGCTCTTTGCGCCAAAGACGGTGAAAAACTCAAGCTTACCATATATGAGTGCGGATTTCCGGCGACAAAACAGCCAAACCGCATTTCAACGCATTTTTATCTATTTGCGCTTTTATTTATACTTTTTGACGTTGAAATTGTTTTCATGTTTCCATGGGCTGTAAATTTTAAAGTTTTGGGCATTTTCGGCTTTATAGAGATGATACTTTTTATCGCGCTTTTAGCGATAGGATTTGCTTACGCATGGAATAAAGGAGCGCTTGAATGGCACAACATCAAATAAACTATTTTCAAAATGCCGCTCTGCCAGCAGCCGTTACTACGCTTGATAAAATAGTGCAGTGGGGCAGGAGTAACTCTTTTTGGCCTGCTACTTACGGATTGGCGTGCTGCGCTATTGAGATGATGGCTTCGGGCGCGGGAAGATTTGACTTTGATAGATTCGGAACGATTTTTAGGGCAAGTCCAAGACAAGCAGACGGTATTATAGTAGCCGGTACGCTTTCAAAAAAACATGCGCATTTGATGAAAAGGATTTATGATCAAATCCCTGACCCCAAATGGGTTATCAGCATGGGAAGCTGTGCCAACACAGGCGGCATGTTCAATACTTATGCAACCGTGCAGGGCGTTGACAGGATAATCCCCGTAGATATATATCTGCCCGGCTGTGCGCCGAGACCCGAAACGCTTCAATACGCCGTCATGCTTTTGCAAAAAAAGATACGTTCCCAAAAGATGAGTAAGCGGCTCAAACCAAAAAGGCTTGTGTAATGCGCGAATATATAAACAGAAAAGATAGTCAAAAAAAGGCTTATTTCAACGATAGATTTAAAACGCCCAAAAAACTTGAAAGATTTGATGTAAACAGCGATGAAATTTTTAAAAAAGATTTTGAAGCGCTTAGCGCAAAATTTCAGATAAACGACGCATATATAGAAGCCGGGCAAATGGTCGTGTGGATAGAGCCGAAAGACAATATAAAAGTGCTGAAGTTTTTGAAAAGTCACCTTTTTTATAACAATCTAAGCGAAATGAGCGCAGTGGATTTTTTAGCTAAAAGAGGAGAGTTTGAGATATTTTATCAAATGCTCTCCATGAAAAAACGAAAAAGAGCGCGCGTGAAATTTAGCATTAAAGAAAATGAAGAGATAAAAAGCGCGGTTGATATTTATAAAAGCGCGGATTGGGCAGAACGCGAAATGTATGATATGTTCGGGATAATTATCGCAAAGCATCCATACATGAAGCGCATTTTAATGCCGGATGATTGGAGCGGATATCCGCTTCGCAAAAGTTATCCGCTTCATGGAGACGAGAATGCGCAGTGGTATGAGATAGACCATATTTACGGCAAAGAGTATAGAGAACTTATCGGTCCCGAGATAAGAGACAGCGCGATGATAGAAAAAGAGAATACAAGAGGATATGCCAGAATTGGGCGCGAAGTGCATTTTGGCGAGCCTTACAGCGAAGAGCCGAGCAAAATCGGCGAATATCAAGAGGACGGCGGCGTAATATTCGTCAAAAAAATGAAAAAATCCTCCTCCGTAACTCTCAAAAAAAGGCATTAAAATGGCACAGCAGGCAAATAGATTAAGACCTTTTTTTGAAAATATCTCTTTTAGCAAAGAAGAGAATAATATGGTAGTCAATTTAGGACCGCAGCACCCATCCGCGCATGGACAGTTGAGATTGATACTGGAGCTTAACGGAGAGAAAATCATTAGAGCGATTCCGGATATCGGCTATATGCACAGAGGCATTGAAAAGATGGCTGAAAATATGATATATAATGAATTTATGCCTGCAACAGATAGAATGGATTATGTCTCTGCAACTTCAAATAATTACGGTTTTGCGCTTGCCGTTGAGCGTCTTATCGGGGTTGAAGTCCCGCGCAGGGCGCAGGTTATTAGAATGCTGCTTTTGGAGCTTAACCGCATATCTTCGCATCTCTTTTGGCTTGCTACTCATGCTCTTGATATCGGAGCTATGACGGTATTTTTATATGCTTACAGAGAGCGCGAATTTGCTATGGATTTGATAGAGGATTACTGCGGCGCGAGGCTGACGCATAACTCTATACGAATAGGCGGCGTACCTTTGGATTTGCGCGAGGGCTGGCTTGAAAAACTCGGCGAATATTTGGATAAGCTTCCGGAAGCAATTAAAACTTACGAAGGACTTTTAGACGAGAATAGAATTTGGCGCATGAGGCTTGAAAATGTAGGCATACTAACGAGTGAAGCGGCTCAAAGCTGGGGAGCTTCCGGCATTATGCTAAGAGGCAGCGGCATATCGTGGGATATACGAAAAGAGGAGCCTTACGAACTTTATAACGAGGTAGAGTTTGATGTGCCGGTGTCGGATACTTGCGACTGTTTCGGTCGGTATAAACTTTACATGGAGGAGATGCGTCAATCAATTAGAATTTTAAGACAGTTAATCCCTATGCACATGCAGACAAAACCGCAGATTATGGCTGACGCGCCTGAATTTATCAGCGCGCCCAAAGAGCAGATTATGACGCAAAATTACTCTTTAATGCAGCATTTTGTTTTGGTAACGCAGGGTATGAAACCTCCCATGGGAGAGATATACGCCGCGAGCGAATCTCCAAAAGGGGAGCTTGGATACTATATCAATTCGCAGGGTGATGCATATCCTTACAGGTTGAAAATCAGAACGCCCTCATTTTGGAATTGCTCTCTTTTTCAAGAGATAATGTGTAACTCTTACTTACCGGATGCGATAGCGATGATAGCAAGCTCTAATATTTTGCTTGGCGAAACGGACAGGTGAATTATGAAACGATATGATTTAAGACATTTATCAGCCGGCTTTGCGCATAGAATCTTTGAACTTGTAAATTGTTCGCAAAAAGGCGAAGTTTCTATATTTATTTTTGAGACTGCCGATGACGAAAGACTGCAGACTATCATCAAAAATCTCAAACGCGAAGGACATGAAGTGATGAATTCTCTGCGTTTTAACGAGGTTGACTGGACGATAGTCGTAAAAGCTTTTGCAAACGAACCCAAAATCTCAAACCCGCTTTTTGACGCTTTTGAAAAGTACGGCGTAGAGTTAAAAACTCTTGACAGGCAGAGCGCAGTTTTATGTATAGGTACACATTTTGCAAAAGACAACGAATCGTTGGCGCGCGAACTTTGCGAATGGGAGAAAGAGTTGATATACATGTCCCCGCAAGAGGATTTGAGCCTCAAAAAAACCGTCCTTAAATATATAAAATATGAAGTAGGTTCCGAAGGCGGCGTGTTGGCGCTTATCGCTAAAACTCTTTTGGAAGGCGATGAAATTCCGCCAGATGTTAAAAATTATCTTGACGAATTAGACAACGGGTATCTAAGCGCAGAGAGCAATGTGGGCGAAGAGGAGATGGAAGAGATAAAAAAAGTAGCAGACAAGGGCGCGCTGTCGCTTCTATTCGGGCGCGATTTGTATTATCACCCGGACGTTGATTTGATAGCGGCTTTAACTGCCCTCATATCGCGTTTTAAACCTTTAAAAGTAAGCGTTTTAGATGAGATAGAGTTAAAAACTAAACCCAAAACATTACTGCCGCCACTAATAAATGAACTCAAAAGTTTTGACGGCGCTATAGTATATTTTTATGACAGCGATGAGGTAAGCCCAAAACTCTGCGGCTCTTCGCAGTTTGCAACGGCAGCTAAATTAAAAGACGGCGATGAGGTTTTGATAGAAACTTCAGATGGTGTGTATGAATCTCTATTTTTTATGGATACAGATATGAGAGGGACGATAGCGGTTTTTGGCGCAAAAAAGAGCGGCTACAGATATGAAGCGGTAAATGTTTCAAAAAGAGGCTCAAATGGCTGACATAACGATAACTATAAACGGCGTTAAAGTAGCGGCAAAAGAGAATGAAACGATTTTAAATATAGCGCGCGCAAACGGTATATTTATCCCCGCTATCTGTTACCTTAGCTGCTGTTCGCCGACATTGGCGTGCAGGCTCTGTATGGCAGACGTTGACGGAAAAAGAGTTTATACTTGTAACGCAAAGGCTAAAGATGGGCAGATTGTTATTACAAACACTCCCGAGATTGAAAGCGAACGCCGCGCTATAATGGAAGTTTATGCCGTTAACCACCCTTTGGAGTGCGGCGTATGCGACAAAAGCGGCGAGTGCGAATTGCAAAATTATATGCATGAGGCAAAAGTAGCCGAGCAGCATTACTCTGTAGCAAACACTTACCGCGATGTGCAAATTTGGGATAATATACGATATGACGCCTCGCTATGTATAGTATGCGAAAGATGTGTAACCGTATGCAAAGATAGAATCGGCGAAGCGGCTTTGAGAACCGTACCAAGAGGCGAAGAGTCAGCCGTGCCCAAAGAGTATAAAGAGACAATGCCAAAAGACGCATATGCCGTCTGGAATAAAATGCAAAAATCGCTTATAGACAAAGTACGCGATGAAAACGGCGATATCGCAGAGTGCGCCAAATGCGGCGAGTGCAGTGCCGTTTGTCCTACAGGCGCGCTTACCTTGAACGATTTTCATTATATATCAAATGCATGGGAGCTTAAGCGAATACCGGCGGCAAACCCGCACAGCAGCGACTGCACTCCTATATATTACGAAGTAAAACAGCAAAGCATAAGCAATCCGTCGCCTAAAATTTACAGAGTACAAAGCGAATATAATTTCGTCTCTTTAAGCGAAGCGGCGCGATACGGATATGATTTTGAAAATGCAAATGCCGTAAAAGATAAAGACGCTTTGCAGAATGTGGTAAATTTCATCAAAAACGGCGCGGGAACGATACTTTTTAACAGTTTTATCACAAACGAAGAGGCGTTAATACTCCAAAAGTTAAAAGAGAAATTTTCACTCAAACTCGTAAATGAAGACGCTTACGTATATAAGCGGTTTTTAGAAGCAATGAGCAAATGCTCGGGACATACTTTATATCAAGGCGCACTTGAGAGTATTCAAAAGAGCGATTTTATCATAACTGTCGGTTCAATGCTAAGATATGACGCGCCAAATGTCGGTTACGCGCTAAACTCTGCTTTAAAAATGAACCGCGCCGCCGCTTTGTACTGCCATCCGATAAAAGATAAAACGGTGCAGGGGTTTTCTAAAAATCTATTAGAGTTAAATTACCGTCCGGGCAGCGAAGAAGCGATTTTGTATCTGCTGTTGGAACTTTTCACGCCGTTGTCTGAACTTGACGATGCGACAAGCGAATACCTTCAGTCATTCCATACAAAAACCGTCAAAATCACAGATGATAATGAAGCAGAAACGATTACTTCAAAGCTTTGGGATATTATCGGCATTGAGAATAAAAGCGCGCAGATAGAAGTCATGAAGGCAGGCAAAAACCGCTTTTCGCTGATAATCGGCGAAGATGTATTGACTCATCCGAGATGGCAGAATATGGCTTATATCGCGGGCACATTAGAGCGTTTGGCTAATTTTAAAGCGGTTATTATTCCTACACAAACAAACACACTCGGCGTCTCTTTGATATGCGAACTTGATAAATATAAAGAGGGTAAAACGCTTGGTTATAATCAATTCGGCGATATAACAATAAGCGCATTTGGAGACGGATTTGATATGCCGTCTCTCAATCAGCAGGAGGGTACGTTTACTAATATAGATAAAAGGGTAGTGCCGACAAATGCCGCGCTTCCTTATGGCGGTTATGAATTGAACGATGTAGCTTCCGCGCTTGGGATTTGGGCGAAACATACTATTGATTATACACAAAAATTACCTACGAACAATGGTTTTAAAGAGATAGCGTTTGATGATTTAAAGATAGATTTTGATAATGCCGGCAATGACATGAGAGGATATGCTCTTGAAGTTCAAAGCGCAGACATATCAAAAACTCCTATTGATTTTAAAAACGTAACGCTAAGCGGCGATATAGTGTACAGACTAAATCCTGTTTCGCAGTTTAGTTTTTTTACAAATCAAACTTCTAAATTAAATAGAAAAGGCGCGCTTTTCGCGTCAAAAGAGTTTATAGATTCGCATAATTTTTTTAGCGGACAAAATGTAAAAATCATATCTCAAAACGGTACGATTTTACATCTGAAGATAGAAGAAGATAAAAATATATCGGGCGAATTTGCCTATCTGCCGACTTTTGACAAAATGCTGAACGTATATCCGTTTTTTGAGGAGTATAGATTTGCTCCATTTACAATAAAGGGGGTTTATGATGACGAATGAAGCGGCTATAGTCCTTGAAACAGTCATAAAATCTATAATCGTACTCGCAATTATAGCGAGTTTGGCTGGATTTGCCACATACGTGGAGCGTAAGATTTTGGGTTTTATGCATCGCCGTTTAGGACCTATGCATGTGGGAGTGTTTGGAATTTTGCAAGCTTTAGCGGACGTCATAAAACTATTTACCAAAGAGGATATTGTACCACAAGGAAGCGTTAAAGCGATATTTTATTTAGCTCCTCTTTTGATAGTAACGGCTGTTTTTACGGCGTTTGCCGCAGTGCCGTTTTTTCCTGAATTTGAGCTTGGAGAGTATAAAACTTCCGCCGTTATATCAGATATAAATGTAGGTATTTTATTTGTTATAGGCGCGGCGAGCGCCGGCATGTACGCGCCGCTTTTAGCCGGTCTTAGCAGTGCGAATAAATGGGCGTTGTTGGGCGGCGCGCGCGCAGTTGTACAGCTGCTCTCATTTGAGGTTATAACGGCTCTTGCTATTTTGGCTCCCGTAATGCTTGTGGGTTCATTGTCGCTTATTGATATCAATAATTATCAAGCGGGCGGATTGTTTGATTGGATGATTTGGAAACAGCCGATAGCATTTGTATTCTTTTGCATAGCGGGTTTTGCCGAAACAAACAGAGTACCGTTTGACTTGCTGGAACAAGAGTCCGAAATAGTAAGCGGATATATAACGGAGTATTCCGGTATGAGGTGGGCGCTGTTTTTTCTTGGCGAATATGCCAATATGATGCTCATATCGTTTTTAGTCGCATTGATGTTTTTGGGAGGGTTTAACTCTTTATGGTTTATCCCGGGAAGTATTATGATGCTTTTAAAGGTTCTTGGTTTTATGTTTTTCTTTATGTGGGCGCGCGGCGCGTGGCCGCATGTAAGACCCGACCAATTGATGTGGCTCTGTTGGAAAGCGCTGCTGCCGATAGCCCTTTTAAACGTATTGATAACCGGCGTTGTTTTACTTTTAGGAGCGTAGCATGTTAGACCAATTTACAAATAGAAACACAAACGGATATATCTATTTTAAACACGAGCCAACGCCAAAAACAAATTGGCAGAAATTTTGCCGCATTGTAAAAAGAAGCGTAAAATTGGAGCTTTTCACAGGACTTTGGATAGTATTTAAAGAGATGGCTAAAGGCAAAAAAAATTGCCATACCACACAGTATCCGATGGAGAAAATGCCGATAGGTCCAAGATACCGCTCCGTGCACAGGCTTTTGCGTCTTTTGGAGAGCGGCAATGAGCGGTGTATAGGATGCGGGCTGTGCGAAAAAATATGCGTGTCCAATTGTATAAGAATGGATACGGGCGTTGATAAAAACGGACGTAAAACAGTAAAAGAGTACAGTATAAATTTCGGGCGATGCATCTATTGCGGTTTGTGCGCCGAAGTTTGTCCCGAGCTTGCAATAGCGCATGGAAACGAATATGAATATGCCGCCGAACAACGCGCGTATTACGGCTTGAAAGAGGATATGCTAACCCCGATTGACAAATTCAAAAACGGTTTTCAAGAAGAGTTTGACGGTTATGGCAGTATAAGTTTTGAGGCTGATAAAAATATCAAAAAAACTCCAATTGCAGGAGATGATTAATGTATGAAGCTATCGCTTTTTATCTATTTGCAACGCTTATTGCGGCGATGTTTTTGATTACGGTGTTCAGCAAAAATGCACTCCATGCCATGAGTTCATTAGCGGGCGGCATGGTTTTTATCGGCGCGCTTTTTTTCCTTTTGGACGCCGAATTTATAGGAGTCGTTCAAATCATCGTATATACGGGCGCGGTTATGGCTCTGTACGCTTTTGGTATGATGTTTTTTGATACGGCTCAAGAAGTTAAAGAGAATATAGCGGCAAAACGAGCGATATATACTTTGTGGATATTTGCCGCAGTTTTGTTGGTCATGATAGTCTGCACGCCGATATTTGCGGATACTTTGCAGGTTTCAATGACGGAAAATGAGAATTTAAGTAATGCGCACGCTTTGGGGCTTGTATTGTTTACAAAATATCTGGCGGCTTTTGAACTTACGGCTGTAATGCTTTTGGTCGCTATGATGTCCGGTATCATTTTGGTAAGCAGGCGGCTTGGCGCGGGAGATGTGCAATGATAGGATTTTATCACTATATAATATTAAGCGTATTTTTATTTGCGATAGGGTTGATAGGCATTTTAAGGAGAAAAAATCTCTTAATGCTTTTTTTCTCTACGGAGATTTTACTGAATGCCGCAAATGTCGGTTTTGTTGCGGTATCAAAATTTTATATGGATTTGGGCGGGCAGATGTTTGCTCTATTTATTATAGCGGTAGCTGCGAGCGAAGTTGCGGTAGGACTTGGACTTTTGACGCTTTGGTATAAGCGTACGGGTTCTATTGACCTTGACAGCTTAAATATTATGAAGGGATAAAATGGAAGTTTATATATATACAGCCCTTTTTGCGCCGCTTGTTGGCGCAATTTTTGCCGCATTTTTTGCAATGAGAAAAAAAAATATTATTACGGGGGCGGTAAATTCTATCCTTATCGCACTCTCAACTGCCGCTTCAATTGCGCTTTTATGCGCTATGGACGAGAGCGGCTTTCATATAAATTTGCTTGATTGGATAAGTGTCGGAGATTTGAATATACCGTTTGGATTTACAGTCGATAGAGTGAGCGTTATAATGATGGTAACAGTAGGCGTTGTTTCAACGGCTGTGCATATTTACTCTATAGGTTATATGGCTCATGACAAATCATTTAACCGCTTCTTTTCATATCTTTCGGCGTTTGTTTTTTCCATGCTTGTGCTCGTAATGAGCGATAATTTTGCAGGACTTTTCATAGGATGGGAGGGTGTTGGTCTGTGCTCATGGATGCTTATAGGCTTCTGGTATGAAAGAGACAGTGCGTCATGGGCGGCTAATGAAGCTTTTATTATGAATAGAATAGCCGATTTGGGCATGCTGCTTGGTATATTTATGATTTACTGGCATTTTGGAACTTTGCAATACGAGAGCGTTTTTAACATGACGGCAGATACAGATACGGCAGTTTTACAAATCATCGGCGTACTGCTTTTTATAGGCGCGATGGGTAAATCCGCGCAGTTTCCTCTGCACACTTGGCTGGCAGACGCTATGGAGGGACCAACTCCCGTGTCGGCTCTTATACATGCCGCCACAATGGTAACAGCCGGCGTTTATCTTGTCATACGCGCAAATCCTATCTATGCAAATATTCCCGATATTGGTTTTTTTATCGCCTCTTTGGGAGCTTTTGTCGCCGTCTTTGCCGCGCTGATGGCTCTTGTAAATAACGATTTGAAGCGTATTATCGCTTACTCTACGCTTTCACAGCTCGGATATATGTTTGTGGCGGCAGGTCTTGGGGCGTATTGGATAGCGTTGTTTCACCTTGTAACTCATGCCTACTTCAAATCATTACTGTTTTTAGGTGCCGGAAATGTTATGCATGCCATGAATGAAGATTTGAATATCAAAAATATGGGCGGTCTTTTTAGCGCGCTTAAAATTACGGCTGTTTTGATGATAATAGCCTCTGTCGCGCTTGCTGGTATTTATCCGTTTGCGGGCTTCTTTTCAAAAGATAAAATTTTAGAAGTTGCGTTAAATGAAGATGCGTACATTTTATACTTGACTCTTTGGGCGGGGGCTGGTCTAACGGCATTTTATAGTTTTAGGCTTATATTTATCGTATTTTTTGGTTCATGGAAAGAAAAGCATATTCATCCGCATGAAGCGGCAAAATCTTCGCTGTTAGCAATGCTGCCGCTTGGTATTTTAGCTGTCATAGCAGGCTTTTTTGAAGGCATATTTGAAGAGTTTGTAACGCAAATTTTACCCGAATATACATTTGACATTGCGCATGAGACTGTTATTTTGATGATTGCGGCGACACTTGGCATAGCGGTATTCGGCATACTTTTTGCATTTTATATGTATATCGTAAGAAGCGGCTTTCCAAAATGGATAGAAGCCAAAGCCGTATACAAGTTTTTATTTAACCAATACTATATCCCTTGGTTATATCAAAGTTATATCGTGCGTCCGTTTGAAGCCGCCGCGAAGTTTTCGTGGAAAAAGTTAGATGAAAAACTTATAGACGCAAGCGTGGATATGATAGCGAATATATTGCATAAAAGCGGAGACCAAGCGCGCCGCATGCAAAGCGGTAACCTTTCTGTGATGCTTAGGTGGATGGTGTTTGGTCTGGGCATACTGCTGTTAACAGCTGTTTTTTATAGAGCATAAGGGGAGACGATGGGCAACACACTACTATTGGCAACGGTTTTGTTTCCTCTGCTTGCGGGATTTGCAGGCTTTTTGGTTCAACAAAAACATATTAAAATTTACGCAATTGCGGCGGCTTTTATAGAATTCATACTTTCATTAATGCTTTGGGCAATGTTAGATACGAATGAGGGCGGTTTTCAAATGGTGGTGAATCTGCCGTTGATACCAAGCTTTGGCGTATCTTTTTTATTAGGACTTGACGGCATATCGCTCTTTTTAGTTGTTTTGAGTACATTTATAACGCTTGCAGGACTTATCGGTCTTAGCGATTTGCCAAATCCAAAAAATCTCATTATCTCCATACTGTTTTTAGAGATGACAATGGTAGGCGTTTTTGTCAGTCTTGATTTGCTGTTGTTTTACCTTTTTTGGGAACTCTCTTTAGCGCCTATGCTCTATATTATCGGAGCGTGGGGAGCGGACAAAAGGATTTATGCGGCTGTTAAATTTTTCTTATATACATTCGCGGGTTCCGTGCTGATGCTTGTGGGTATTTTATATTTTGGATATCTCTATCATGAAGCAAGCGGCGTTTGGAGTTTTTCATTGATTGATTGGAAAAATTTCCCGCTCTCTTACGGCGTGCAGCTGTGGCTTTTTGGAGCGTTTTTCTTAGGTTTTGCCATTAAAGTGCCGATGTTCCCTTTTCATACATGGCTTCCGTATGCTCATGGGCAGGCTCCGACTATAGGTTCTGTTATCCTTGCGGCTGTACTTTTAAAGATGGGAACTTACGGTTTTGTGAGATTTTTACTGCCGCTTTTTCCTGACGCTTCGGTAGAGTTTTTGATACCCATTGCAGTAGTATCGGTAGTGATGGTTATTTATGCGGCGCTTATCGCATTTGCGCAAAATGACATGAAGCAGGTTATCGCTTACTCTTCCATTTCGCATATGGGCATTATCATTTTAGGAACATTTGCGCTTAATATAGAAGGAGTTTCGGGTTCGGTCTTTTTTATGATAAGTCACGGACTTGTGAGCGGCGCGCTGTTTATGCTGGTGGGCGTTATATACGACAGGCGTCATACAAAAATGATGAATGAATTCGGAGGATTGGCTTTGGTAATGCCGCGCTATGCGGTAATTTTTGCTATTGTTCTCATGGGGTCGGTGGGACTTCCTCTTACGATAGGATTTGTAGGCGAATTTTTATCGCTCATGGGATTTTATAAGGTAAATTGGCTGTTGACCGCGTTTGCGGGCACAGGTATCATTTTGGGCGCAATATACATGTTGAGGCTATATAGAAAATCTTTTTTCGGAGAGATTAAAAAAAGAGCAAATAAAAATTTGAAAGATTTATATCCAAGAGAGCTTTTCGCGCTTGTGCCTATAACTATTTTGATAATATTTTTGGGCGTTTATCCTAAAGTGATTTTAAATCCCGTTCAAGAGAGCGTTAAAAGTACGCTTGAGACAATGTCGCAAAATGCGCAAAAGTATGAAACAAAGTTCTTTTTGGAACAAGCTGGCTCAAAGGAGAGAAAATAATGCAGGAAATTTCGCTTATATCGTTTGAGAGCTTAAATCTTTTTACTTTGTCGCCGATGATAACTCTGTGTGCGGGCGCGCTTTTCATAATATGCGTTGATATGTTGAAAAAAGGATTAGCGCGCGGCTTTTACGCTAGTTTAACTTCTATTTTTTTGGCAGGCGCTTTCATTTTTATTTTAGCGTTTGGCGCACAAAATGAGAGCGGTTTTTTTGATATGATGCTGATAGACGGCATGTCAAAACTATCACAAATGGCTATACTCGTCATATCTTTACTGTTTACGCAGCTCGCGCTTTGTAAAAAAAAGTTTGCAGAACACAACTTTGCAGAATACTTTGCCCTGCTGTTATTTATGACGGCGGGATTTGCATTTATGGTCTCTACGACAAATCTTATACTTATGTTTATAGGACTTGAAACGGCGTCTTTGTCGCTGTACACGATGATAGCCATGCATAACCGCAAAAAAGCCGTAGAAGCGGCGTTAAAATACTTTACTATGGGAGCCGTTGCAAGCGGATTTTACGCGTTTGGAGCAATGCTGCTGTATGCGTTAAGCGCCGGCGTTGATATAAATGAGATAGTTATAAGATTGTCCGATAGAAACTTTACTCCTGTAATCGGCATTTTGGGCGCGCTTGCGTTAATGCTCGGCGCGGTAGGATTTAAACTCTCGCTGATACCGTTTCACACTTGGATGCCGGACGTCTATGAAGGCTCTCCCGCGCCTCTTGCGGGATATATCTCCATAGCTCCCAAAATCGCGGCATTTGTAGTGGCGGTAAGGATATTTGAACCGTTTATAGCGCGCGATATAGTTTGGGTGGAGAATATATTTTATATATTTGCGGCAGTTACCATGACGCTTTCAAATCTAATGGCTTTGGTGCAGACAGACGTTAAAAGAATGCTCGCTTTCAGCTCCATATCGCATGCGGCGTTTATATTGTGCGCAGTGCTTGCAGAAGCCAATAACGCAATGTTTATATATTGGATACTCTTCATGTTTACAAACATGGGAGCATTCGCGCTTTTGTGGGCATCAAGAAACAGCTCAAATTTGCATGACGAAAGATTTCAGCATCCGTTCGTCAAATTCTCCGGTCTTATAAAAACCGCTCCAGTAACGGCTGTATTGATGGGGCTATTTATGCTTTCATTAGCCGGTATACCGCCGTTTTCGGTCTTTTGGGGCAAGATATACATAATGAGCGCGGTTATAAACGGCGGTTATATATTCTTAGCCGTTATAATGGCTGTAAACAGCGCGATAGCGGTATACTACTATCTGAAATTGATAGTGTATATGTTCTTAAAACCGTCATTAGAAGCTAACGGTAAGATATATGCCGATAACGCCTCTTTAGCGGTAAGCGCAGTAGTTGGGATAACGGCGGCGATAACGCTCACGGCTGTATTGTTAGTAGAACCGATTGCGGTTTTCATAAAATATTTTCTACCTTTATAGTGATGTATTTCAAAATAATTTTTAAAATAGTAATGGCTTGCATACTCTTTAATCAAGCCTTGCTATCCGATGTTTTTGAAGAAAACGAACAGCGCAACCGTCAAAGAGATATTTTTGAGAGTTTAAGTAAAGACCCGACAAAAAATATTGAAAATTTTGAGATTCCAAAAAGCGAACCGGTAAAACCGTCTGAAGACGAGAGATGTTTTTACATTCAAAATATCACGCTATCCGGAGTAACTCTTCTTAGTAAGTCAAATACGGGTAAAGTTATTGCAAAATATCTAAACAAATGCAGCTCTTTAAGCGATTTGAAAAATCTTACAAACGAGATAAACGCTCTTTATATAGACAAAGGTTATATAACGTCTCAAACTTATCTCTCTTCCCAAAATATAGCCAAAGGAGATTTAAACATCCAAGCCGTGGAGGGCAGGGTGGATAATATAAGTCCCGATGAGCCTTATGTAACAGGCGCATTTATAGGACAAAAAGGAGATTATCTTAATATAAGAGACATTGAAAATGCCATAGAAAATATCAACAGGCTTCCGTCAAATCATGCCACAATGAAATTAAGTCCGTCGGAAAAAGTAGGATATACGGATATAACCGTAGAAAATGCCCCTTCAAAGCGTTTTGGAGGCTCTTTTGGCATAGATAACTATGGCAGCAAAAAGACGGGAAAAGCCCAAATGAACGGCAGGCTAAATATTGATAACATTGCAGACATTAACGATCAGCTCAATATATATTTAAATTTTTCGGATAAATACGCTAAAGATGAAAACAGTAAAGGAAACGGTTACGACTACTCATTTCCTATAGGTAAAACAACGCTCTCTTTTTCTCAAAGAAATAATAGATTTGAGCAGAAAGTCAAATCCGGCGCCAGCTCATTTTTGTCGGAAGGAAAAACAAAAATATATACGCTTGACGCGCAGTATAAACTCTATCATGACCAGAAAAATCGCATAAATATAAGCTCTTCATTATCAAACCACAGAACGCAAAACTATTTTGCCGATATCTACTTGGAATCGTCAAGTTACAGACTTTCAAAACTCACATTATCTGCCGACTATCTATATCAAATACCGGGATTTTATACATTTATAAATTTTTCTTATGTAAGAGGAGTTGACCTTTTTCAAAACTATCACTCAACCGAACTTGACGATGAGTATGAAATCTACAATATAAGTTTGTCGGCTATGAAAGATTTTTATCCTTTTAGATATTCAATGAACGCTTATGCTCAATTTACGAACGACTCTTTGTTCGGAAGCGACAGAATGAGCATAGGAGGAGTGTACAGTATAAGAGGCTTTAGCAAAGAAGGACTTAGCGGTAACGAGGGTTATTATATAAGAAACGAACTCTCATACAATACGCACTATGAAATTATCGGCGGACTTGGCAGCAGTTATTTTATAGCATTAGACGGCGGAGAGATAAACACAGACGAAGAGAGTTTTAGCGGAAGACTTATGGGATGCTCTTTTGGGACTAAACTGCAATCAAAATATTTTGAAACCTCTTTGCATTATGATATGCCTCTATATAAAAAAGATGTGAGCGAGACGCAGAAGTTTTTCGGCATTTCGTTTCGCGTCAAATTTTAACGCTTCTAAGCCGATGTGAAATCATTTTAATCTTTATATTTTATTACAGTTTATATAATTTTAAGTATATGAGTTATAAAATTTTCCACTGTTATTTTTTTAAGGGCGATTTACGATGTCAAAATTTAACGCAAAGCAGTTTTCATTCACAACTAATTTCAAACGATTTATATCCTCTTTTGTTGCTTTTGCATTAGTATCCAATCCTTTTATTTTTGCCTCCGACATTATCGTTGACGACTCCTTTGCTTCGCACGCGCCTTCTATTGAAATGTCTCCCAGCGGAAACATTCCAATAATTAACATAGTAAAACCAAATGAACAGGGATTATCACACAATAAGTTTAAAGATTACAATGTAAATAAAGAGGGAGTTATATTAAATAACTCAAACGAGGTTGTAAACACTAAACTTGCCGGACATATCATGAATAACCCAAATCTTGGAAAAGAAGAGGGCGCTGATGTAATACTCAATGAAGTAACTGGAACTAAAAAATCAAATATATTAGGTTATATGGAAGTCGCTGGGAAAAAAGCCGATGTGATAGTAGCAAATCCAAATGGAATATACGTAAATGGCGGAGGATTTATCAATGTAAATGCCGCTACTCTTACAACAGGAGAATTGAAGTTTAAAGACGGACTGTTAAACGGATTTGACGTAAACGGAGGAAATATAGTAATAGACGGGTTTGGATTTAACGCAAACAATATAGACAGAGTAAATCTTTACGCAAACGCTCTTACCATAAACTCAAAACTCTATGCAAATACCCTGAATGTTATCTTGGGAAGCAACGATATAAACAGTGACGGTTCATATATCTCAAAAGATAAAACATCAACAGGCATTTCGTTAGACAGTTCTGCGCTTGGAGGCATATACGCAAATACCATATTTTTAACAAGTTCCGATAAAGGCGTAGGAGTAAATCTGCCTTTGGAGATATTAGCGGCAGATACTCTTACTTTGAATGCTAACGGGGATATAGTTGTAAATACAATAGCAGCCGACAACAAAATATTTCTTGCATCGTCAAACGATATAACTGTAAATAACGATAAGTCTATCAGTGCGAACAGTATAGATATCAAAGCAAATAACCTCTATAACAATGGCGAGATAAATGCTCTAAACGCAAAAGGCACAAGCAATATCAATATAGTAAATAATTTAATCAACAATGCGCTTATCGGAGGATATGATTTAAATCTTTTTGCAAATACTATTACAAACAGTAATGACTCTGCCTTATATGCAAAAAACAATCTAAAAATAAATTCAAACACTCTTACGAATGAAGAGTTGGGATATATAAGAAGCGATAACAATGCATATTTTAATATAAAAGATACTCTGTACAATAAAGGAGACATCTACTCAAAAGGCAATATACATATAGGTTCATTAGAACAAAGAGCGGGGAATATAACAAACCATAGCGATATGAAGATAGAAGCAGATATGACAAACTATAACGGCGCAACTATAGAAGCCAACGGCAATATAACCGTATTTGCAAATGAACTGAATAACATAGCCGATGCGCCTGTGTATGATACAAATGTTACGCATAAATCATGGATGGAACATCCCAGGAGCAAATGGGAATACAGATACACACAAACAACCTCTACGGAATATCTAAAAGAGGCAAATCTTCCATCTAAAATCTTATCAGACGGTTCGATAAATATAGATGTAAACAAACTGACAAACGTCTACTCTCTTATAGCTGCCAACGACGACATTGTTATTAATGCCAATGAAGTTAAAAATATGGGCAAGGTAGCCGTTACAACCGTAAATACACATATGAAGGCATATGAATATGCCAGATGTCCAAAATACAGGTCTCATAAATGGTGCGATAAATGGAGCATGTCTTACGCGCCTAACGTAACCAGAGAAGCAGCGCTTAACTATGGCATCCAAGCAATAAACTCCGTTACTATAAATGCCGATACGCTAACAAATGGAAACTACCATATAGACGATCCTTTAAAAGAAGAGGAGATAAAAGCCAATCAAGAAAAATTGAAAGCGTTGGAAGATAAAGCATTTGAGTATAGCGATACGGCTGTATTTTTCACAGATTTGAAAAACGGCATAAATAATCCCGATGAAGAGGGTTATTTACTGTTTGAGATTGAAGATTTTTTTACATATGATGAAAATACAAACTTTGACGAGTATAAAGAGCAGATTCTTAATATAAGAGATGGATATAAAGAGTTGTTGGATGATAATCTGCAAGCTCTTCAATCTATCGAGACAGCGCTGGAAAAACTTAAGGCTTTAGACGAATATAAAACCAAAAGCATTGAAATACAAACGATACTGGAAAATAAATTAGACGCTTTAAAAGAGAATATCAATCTTGCAAACAGTGAGTTAAATAAATTTCAAGAAATATATGACGGATTTGATAAAGAGAATATAGATGCGCATATAACGGATATACTTTTAGCCAACGGCGAAGTCAAATCTCTTGTTTCGCAAAATATAGATTCGTTGGACAGCGGCAATTTTTTTGATTTAGTAGAGTCTCTTCAAGAACAACTCTCTACAGACATGCACGAACTTGGTGCAAAAATCAACCAAGACATAGCACAATACGGAAGTATTGAAGATGAAATCATCACAGAAGACGAAGGATTGTATAAAGTAGGAATTGCAAACCCTGTAGACGACAGCGCCTCTCCCTCTTTTAAAGAAGTAACCATAAACGGTATAACAATCCCAACAGGCAAATACGGCGAATTCATTGCCGGTCAAAACCAAAACTATCTTATAGAGTCAAATCCTCTGTATGCGGACTTTGGCAAGTTTATAGGTTCGGGCTATCTTCAAGACAGATTAGGATTTAACCAAGAAGAGACATTTAAACGTTTGGGTGACGGCATGTATGAGACAAAACTTATACGTGATGCCATAATCAAACAAACAGGAAACAGATACCTTGAAGGATATTACTCCGATACAGAGCAATTTCAAGCTTTGATGGATAATGCTATTAGTGTTCATGAAGATTTGAAATTAACTTATGGTGTTGCTCTAACATATGAGCAGATATCAAACTTGAATAAAGATATCGTATGGATGGAAGAGAAAGAGATATGGGGACAAAAGGTATTAGTTCCTGTACTTTATTTAGCTTCGACAAATATAAATAACTACGGTCCTAAAATAACAGCCAAAGGAGATATAAATCTAAACATTGCAGATGATTTCACAAACAAAGGTTACATATCATCAGGCAATAATCTAAATATACAAGCCAATACTCTTACAAACACTCAAGGCGTTATAGCTTCAAACAATGATATGAATATATATACAAAAACGTCTTTACTGAATCAAGGCGGAGCTTTCATATCAGGCAATAATATGAATATAGTCTCTGATGGAACAATAACATCGGAGTCGTTATCCGATAAACTTATATACGGATACTATAAAACGCCAAAAACATTCGGCATTGTGAAAGCAGAACCTGTTTTTGTTACGACTCAAACCGACACTATCATAGGAACTTCAGGCTTATTTATCTCTGGCGGCAATACAAATATATTAGCAAATGACAACATCAATCTCTTAAACACAAATGTTATAGCAGACAATAATATAAACATTGTCTCGAATAAAGACGTAACCATAGGAAGTCAAGAAGAAAAAGACGAATATGACTTTAAATTTAAAGGAGGATTTAGCAGAGGTCTTGATGTTACAAATCACGGTTCAAACATATTAGGTTCCAACATCAATATAGGAGCCAACAATATCCTTATAGATACTTCAAATCTAAATGCAAATGACCTTTTATATCTTAACGCAAAAGAGAATATTGATATCCTCTCAAGAAATGATGTAACTTATAGAGATTTTCAGTCAACTCAAAAAGGCTTTATGTCAAAAACAACAACGCGCGATATGTCTTATCATGAAGATACAATCTCTTCAACTCTTAGTGCGGATAATATCCTAATAAGTTCAGGCAAAACAACAACTCTTGAAGCCGCAAAACTAACAGCCAATGAAAATATATATGTTGATGCCAAAGAGAATATAAATGTTGTAGCAAAACTGAAAAAAGATGCAAACCTTCACATGCAAAGCAAAAGCTCATGGGGAGGATTAAAAAAATCATTAGACTTAAAAGAGAGTGAAGCATTCACGCTAAGTTCTTCGGATATTGAAACAATAGCTGAGAATATAGTATTTAAATCAGGAGACGATATAAATATCATAGCTTCTAACATAAACTCTGCAAGTGATTTGCAGCTTGAAGCATTTGATAATGTATTGATAGCAGCAGGCATTGAAAAGTCTGCTTT
>JAIRNE010000049.1 GCA_031258205.1 Campylobacteraceae bacterium | reverse complement strand
CTTATCATTGTTAAAATCGATTGGAAAAAGTTCAAAAAACGACCGATTTAAGAGGTTTATCATTTTTAAGATAGCCTACTTTTCTTGGTCGAACCGACACAAGCGTTGTATTGAAATTCATACCGATGGGTATTTAGAATATACAGGGCTGAAGGTCGAACCGACACAAGCGTTGTATTGAAATACTTGTTCCATATAATCAAAATAATGAAAATTTTCAGAGTCGAACCGACACAAGCGTTGTATTGAAATACGGAGGAGGTTGCCAAATCAGACCCCGACAATGAGTCGAACCGACACAAGCGTTGTATTGAAATTATTACAACCTTTAAAAAATAAAGGGAAGTAAAAACTGTCGAACCGACACAAGCGTTGTATTGAAATTTTGGCAGGAGCAGGATTTTTTATTTGATGGAGAAAGTCGAACCGACACAAGCGTTGTATTGAAATAATTATATATAAAGACAAAAAGCAATCTCATTCTCGGTCGAACCGACACAAGCGTTGTATTGAAATTAGTCTATCTCCGTCCTTATCCTTTTTTTACTTTGTCGAACCGACACAAGCGTTGTATTGAAATAGCATATAGAGGTAAATATATCGGTATAGTTTATCGTCGAACCGACACAAACGTTGTATTTAAATTTAGATACATTCCGCCGACTGAATTTAATGAAAAAGTCGAACCGACACAAACGTTGTATTTAAATTTATATACATATAAAATAAAAGCAAAAAATAATACCGTCGAACCGACACAAACGTTGTATTGAAATAAGAACTCTTTCAAGCTCTTTAGCTGTGTTTTAGTTGTCGAACCGACACAAACGTTGTATTGAAATCTTGTCAAGTTGTCATAAACGGTCATTTGGTACTCCTGTCGAACCGACACAAACGTTGTATTGAAATTTGCATTTTGTATCTCCTTGAATTGCTTTATTTGTGTCGAACCGACACAAACGTTGTATTGAAATTTGCATTTTGTATCTCCTTGAATTGCTTTATTTGTGTCGAACCGACACAAACGTTGTATTGAAATTTTACCGTTTTAAGTATGCCGTTTAAGGGGTAAAAGTCGAACCGACACAAACGTTGTATTGAAATGACAATGAAACGCACGAAGTCGCGCCTAAAAAACCGCGTCGAACCGACACAAACGTTGTATTGAAATCGGCATCTTTGAACTGTTTCTCTTTGTCTTTTAAAAGTCGAACCGACACAAACGTTGTATTGAAATTTAATTATAATCGGCTTTATTTTTGTCTTAATGGGGTCGAACCGACACAAACGTTGTATTGAAATAGTCATGAGTATGAGACGTTTTTGTTTTTACTCGGGTCGAACCGACACAAACGTTGTATTGAAATAACTCATATCCATCTTTGACAGTATAGACTTTAGCGTCGAACCGACACAAACGTTGTATTGAAATCTTAGAAAACATTTAAGATATGCAAAGGTTAAAGGTCGAACCGACACAAACGTTGTATTGAAATCTCCCACGGCGCGGTGGGATTATTGTCAGCCCAAAGTCGAACCGACACAAACGTTGTATTGAAATCTCTCTTGCGTATCATATTCTGTCTCAAGCATCTCTGTCGAACCGACACAAACGTTGTATTGAAATGTATTTTCTCAACCATCTTTTTGCAGCCTTCAAAACTGTCGAACCGACACAAACGTTGTATTGAAATCGGGATATCGGTATCCTTTTGGCTGTTCTAACTCTTGTCGAACCGACACAAGCGTTGTATTGAAATAGAGGAGATGCAAAGCGATAAAGACATTGAAATAGTCGAACCGACACAAACGTTGTATTTAAAAGGTGTAATTAGGATAATTACATCTGTTTTAGCTCAAGCTAATTAAGATAACTTTAAACAAGGTTCCAAGTCTTATTTATGTTTTTTCTAAATTTATGTTAAAATGTATATTAATTCAAAGGTAAAGTCAATAATTCAATTTATGCTTGCAACTTTATCGTATTTTATAGTAATGTCTATAATTGTTTATTTTGTACCTTAAGATTTTATAGTTTTTACATTTCGCTTTATATTGCTTGCGGCTATACTAAGCAAAAAATAAGTACCCGCAAAAAGCGCGGTTAATCCTAATAATGCAATAGGTATCTTAAACTTTAAGGCTACGTTTTGTACTGCCGTAACCGCTTTATCTTTTAATTGCGTTATCGGTTCCCTATAAGTTCTTTGCTGATTCGTGGCTTAAAACAGAAGTATCCGAAGCCGTTTTGCCGTCATTAGTTCCTATGGTTATAACGTCGTCCATGTTATAATCGTCCAACTTTATCGATCGTGTCTTGATCGTTCATTTTTTAACTCCTCCATTCTTTTATTTTTGTTTTTATGCCGACGTATAAAAAGTAGATTATAAGTACTTCTAAGAAAATAAAAAATAACCATATAAAATCATTAGATATTAATCCGTTATGATTGATTATCTCTAACTCCATCGCTTTATCAAATCCGATTATCGCTATAAGCCATTCAAATAATCCTAAAAGTAAAAAATAACATGTTAAATCCTTTAGCTGAAAGCTTGTATTATACGCGGTCGCTGGCATTGTTTAGCTTTTTGTATATAGTCCGCTTCAGCGTCTTTGCCCGCTGACGTATTATACCATTTTTTCCAATACGCGGCGCGTTTTTTACGTATGTTTTTGGTATTATTAAGACAATATATACGCGCCGTTAATACGCTTAAAAGCAAAGTTTTATGCCTATATTTACGCCATATTTATCCTTTACACAAGTGTGACACTTGGCTCTATAGATATAGCAAATTTCAATGAATTTGGCAGATGAGCAGAGATGCAAACAGTATCAATAAATACTGCTTGTATGCAAGAGTATGCAATCAAAATAAAAACTTGATGATAGATAGAAAAGAACAAAACGGCATTTACAAAGAGTGGGCGGGTATATGGTTTGCGCATCTAAACAAGCAAAAGTGTCTGAATAATGATAGTAAAAACAATTACATGTACTTTAACTTGTGAGATAATTTTGCTTATCATTTTAATAAGGGTTTTTTTAGTTATTCTTGATAAAATGCCTCAAAAATATGGACTTGAAAATGATAATATACTTAAGCGGCAATACGCAGAAAAATCAAATGAAACAATTTGTATTTCCAATGAGCCAACTTGGTTATAAAAATGCCGCCATATTGTAAACAGTATAAATAATATAAAATATAAAGTAAGTTAAAAATGTTTTTGAATATATTTAAAAACGGCGCGTTTACTATATTTATCGCTTTGACGCTCTGTTTTTTGACAGGCTGCGTTACTAAAAGCGTAAGCTTTGAGGAGCATTTAAGCAATAACAAAAGTATCGTGATTTTGCCGATAGGCAAAAGTGTCGCTCAAGTGTCATGGAGTAAAATAGGCGGCGCGGAACAGAAAAATAATTTTTTTGCGCCCTATTATGGAGCTGTCAAAATAGGAAATCACTATATAGCTATACCCATGGACGCGGGAGTATATTATATTGAAAACATATCCATTAAAAGTAGCGCGTATGCATATCAACGAAAGCACAATATAACAAATACGGGCGAATATGATTCCGCGTTCGGCAGTGTCCTGCTGGAAAAAACGCCCGAAAAATACGAATATTACACATATGAGCACGACAAAAAAGGCAAAATGATAACAAAAACTGTAGTAGAGGATATTGAAAGCTATTATAAATTTTATTATTCGTTTAACGCCAATAACTCCATAGGAACGATAACAATCAAGCCAAACGAAATAGTATTGGCGCCCGCCGTAAAGATAGATATTGAATTGGCGCATAACTCCTGCAAGAGCGTAGATGTGAAAGAGAATAGTTTTTTTGATAAATTTTTAGAGAGCGGACACAATAGTATTTTAGGTTCTTTTTGGGACGCTCTTGGTACGGATAACGGATTTGATACATGGACATGGTCTTGTCCTGTTAAAGCTTTTATCGTAGATATACGCGAAATTATCTTGGAAGATTTCAAAATATATGCGGATGTATATAAGATAACATATCCTCCCGAGTTTATTTTTGGTAAATCTGTAAAAAGAGAGTTTTCGCAAGAATTGCTTGAACGATTGAGCGTTAGAAACTTTGAATTCGGCGGATTATTTGAGCAATCTAAAAAAGCGCAAAGCCATGAATACGATACATGGAGGTATGTCATTTCCGGCGCTCATGAGTAATATGCGGCAGATTTTGAAAATAATTTATCCGCGCATAAATCCCAATATCTCTTCTCTCATCTTGCTAAGCGGTTTTTTTATAATGGGCTGTAAAAATTGAGTTCTATTAAAAGTGCGCTGTCTTTTGGCGAGTTTTGCCGTGTTTTGGACAATTTTTTCTTCCATCTGAGACAATGTGCAAAGCCCGTCAAAATACTCTATCACCTCTTTTATGCCGATAGATTTCATGCAATTTGGCTCTCTTGTGTATTTTTTTTCTAATCTCGCCGCTTCGTCCACAAGCCCCATCTCTATCATTTTGCGTGTTCTGTTTACGATTCTTTGGCGCAAAATATCTTTGTCTGTTTCTATCTCAAAAATCGGCAGCTCTTTGATGATAGGCTCTTTTCTTGTGCGTTTTAAAAAAAGGCTTGGCAATTCGCCTGTTTCGTAGTATATCTCGTACCATTTTTCTATGCGGTAAATATCGTTTTTTTCCACATTTTTAGCATACATGCGGTCAATTTGCTCCATATTTTCATACGCGTTTGAGATATCCCGCAATATTCTAACGACTCTTTTTCGGTTTTCATCGCTTACAAGCGGTTTGTCGCTAAGACCAGAGAGCAGAGCCTTTAGGTAAAAGCTCGTTCCGCCGACTATGATGAGCGGTACATTTTGTTTTTTAGCCTCCGCCGCCGCGCTTTTGTAAAGGTCAAAAAAGATTGTTACGTTAAAGCTCTCATTTGGCGCGATAACGTCTATACCGTAATGTTTGACGCCTGCCATTTGCAGCGGTAACGGTTTTGCGGAAGCTATATCTATCTCTTTATAAACAGACAGCGAATCAAGCGAAAGTATAATAGCTCCCGTCTCTTTCGCCGTCTCAAGAGCCAAATCGCTCTTTCCGCATGCGGTAGTTCCGATGAGCGCAAGCTGCATAAATTGCTCCTTATAACCGTTTTTGGCATTATATCTATATTTTTTGCCTAAATAAATTTAATTTTTTGGCAATTTGATGTAAAATTTAACAATTTAAATGAAAGAGGTAAGCATGAGACGGCTTTTGGCTATTTTAAAAGACATAAATGAACTTATAGTTTTTAAACATTCCGTTTTTGCTTTGCCGTTTATATTTATCGCAATGATAGTATCTTCGCATGAGGTGAATAATTCGGCATGGTTTGGCTTTAAGCTGCTGATATTAGGCATACTCTGTGCTGTCGGCGCGAGAAGTTTTGCGATGTCGTTTAATCGTTTTGCCGATGACGATATAGACGCTCTAAACCCCAGAACAGCCGGCCGCCCGAGCGTAGACGGCAGAATCGGCAAAGTCAATATGATACTGTTTATCCTTTTTAACGCCGTTTTATTTGTCGTTGCCGCATGGTTTATCAACAAAACCGCTTTTATTGCATCGTTTCCGATATTGATAGTATTGGCAAGTTACTCGTTTTTTAAACGCTTTTCGTCGTTTGCTCATTTAATATTGGGGCTCTCTTTGGGACTTGCTCCGATAGCCGGAAGCATAGCGGTTTTAGGCAGTACGCATGTATGGTCATGGCTTTTGTGTTTTGGCGTTATGTTTTGGGCGGCGGGGTTTGACCTTTTGTACTCTTTGCAGGATATTGAGTTTGATAAAGAGCATAAACTCCACTCTATCCCCTCGCGTTACGGCAAAGATGCGGCTCTTGCGGTATCGGCGGGATTTCATATATTGGCTGTTATCTTTTGGCTGCTGTTTGTAAGCGACGCCTCTCTTGGGTCTATCTCTTACGCGGCAGTAGCGGTAAGCGCAATAATACTATGTTGCGAGCATTTTATAGTAAGGCGCGATTTTAGGAAGATAGATAAAGCGTTTTTCACGCTTAACGGTTATCTTGGCATAATGTTTTTTATTTTTGTGTGGGTAGATATCGTTTTTATGATAGGAGACTGATATGGACAATGATGTTTTGATGTTTGCCGCTATTTTGACGGTAATGTTTTTGCTTATTGTTTTTATTATTGTGCGCGATAAAAACGTGTTGTCCAGACTCTCTATTTTGGAGAAAGTCATAGAGGATTTAAATCAAGAAAATCATAAACTCAACAAAGTCGTTAAAAAACAGAATTTAGACATTGACGGCGGCATACAAAAAATAGTGGAAGACGAAGTGCAAAACCGCGTTGTACCGTTAAAGCAGTCGTTACAAGAGGTCAAAAAAATCACCGAAGAGTTTAGAGAGCAGCATAGCGTGGGAGATTATGAAAAAAAGGTGATAGACCTTTACAAAGAGGGTAAAAGCGAAAACGCCATAGCGCATGATTTGGGGCTTACGGTACCGCAGGTAGAGCTTATATTGTCGCTGAACGATACGCAATGAGGGTACATGAGAGTTGGCGGGATATAATAAATCTTGCGTATGAAGCGTTGGATAAAGAGTATCGCGCTTTTTTGGAAAATGACAGCGGGTATTTTCCGAATTTTGATAATTTTTTGAACGCTTTTAAAACTTTGCCGCGAGATAAAACCAAATCTATACTTTTCGGGCAAGATCCGTATCCGAGAGATGAGAGCGCGACAGGTTACGCTTTTATAGACGGCGCGGTAAAAACGCTCTTTGAGGGCAGAGGATTGTCGCGTGAAGTGAACCGCGCCACAAGTTTGAGAAATTTTATGAAAATGCTTCTATTGTCGTCAAAACGCATTGATGAGCCGACGCAGGAAAATATCGCGCGGCTGGATAAAAAAAATTTAATAAATTCAATACATGAGTGGAGAGAGAACTTTGAAAAAGAGGGCATTTTACTCTTGAACAGCGCGCTTATTTTTACAAGTAAAGAGGATACCAAAAAACACGCTAAAGCGTTCAAACCTTTCATGCGTAAGTTTTTAGACGAATTGGCGCATGAAAATATAGAGCTCATGTTGTTTGGCTCAATCAGTAAAGAGATAGAGCAGCTTTTGCCGCCTTATCATAATTTTCGTCTCTTTTATGCCTGTCATCCGTACAATATAGAATTTATAACCGACAAAAAGACGCTTGAGAGATTTTCCAAAACGGACCTTTTGGCAAAATGTATTTAGTTGAAAGTTTTTTGAGCATTCAAGGCGAAGGGAAATATGCCGGTTATCCATCGCTGTTCGCGCGTTTTGGCGGATGCAATTTAAGATGCAAAGGATTTGGGTGCGAATTTATATCGCCGCTTAACGGTTCAAAACTTATCGGCTGCGATTCGCTTTTTGCCGTAGATGAAAAGCATTTTAAACAAGAATGGGAAAGTTTTGACGATGCGCAGAAACTTTTTTCAAAAATTATAATGCATCTAAAAGATATAGATTATCTGCCTCATCTTGTAATTACTGGGGGAGAGCCTTTGATACATTACAAAAATCCCGTTTTTTACGGCTTTTTAGAGTTGGCGTTAGATTACGGTTTTAATGTATTTTTTGAAACGAACGCAACTGTAGAGATTGATTTTGACAAATTCGCTTTATATAAAAAAGTCGGGTTTGCAATGAGCGTGAAACTCTCAAACAGCGGCGAAAAATATGAAAAACGCGTCAATAAAAAAGCTATACAAAATATCGCTTTGCATGCAAAAGAGGCGTTTTTTAAATTTGTCGTCAGCGAAGATGCATTAGCGCAGATAAAAGATATAACCAAAGATATTGATATACCCATATTTTGTATGCCGCTTGGCGCAAATCGCACAGAGCTTGAGAAAAACAGCCATGCGGTAATTTTATTTTGCTTAAAAAATGGTTACAATTATAGCGATAGAATACATGTACGCCTTTGGGGCGATAAAAGAGGAGTTTAAATGATAATCCGTAAAATGTTTAGATTTGAGAATACGCACATCGTGCGCGACTGCGCTACAAAAAGATGCCGTACGAGCATTCATGGGCATTCGTATAGAGCGGAGATACTTCTTGAGTCAACTACGCTTGATAACGCGCAGATGGTATATGATTTTGGTCTGATGAAAGGCGGTATGCAGGATTTGATAGAGTCGTTTGACCACTCTGTTACTTTGTGGAATAAAGACGACGAGGGTTATATCGCGGCTATGAAAAAATATTCCGACAGATGGGTGGAACTTCCCGTTAGTCCTACGGCGGAACAGTTTGCGAGAGTTATATTTTTGATGGTTGATTTACTGCTCACCAATACTATTTTTACCAACGGAGAGGGCAAAATAAACGTTAATTCGGTTATCATTCATGAGACGGATAGAGGTTACGCTAAAGCTGAAGCCAAAGACGCGTACAGCGAAGTTATGGGTATCATCAATCTTAACGACATCGTTTTTTCCAAATCCGTTATGGAAGATTGGTCTCAGGGCGATTTATGGAATAAAATTATGCATGGTAAAAAAATTACGAATCCAAAGGTAGTTTAGGAGGAGACAAAATGAGATTGATAATAATAGCGGCGGCGGTTTTGGCGTTATCGGGCTGCGGCGAGAAAAACATCGCCGAAGAGATAAATAAAACGTCCCAAAATGTTATAAACAGTATTGAAAAAAAAGCCTCTGAAGCAGGCGAGATAAGTCAAAAGGCTGAGGAAGCTATGAACAGTATAGCTCAAACGACGCTTGAAGCCAAACAAACAGTAGAAAAAACGCTGCAAGAGGCGGCTGATACAAGCAGGGATATTTTGCAAAAAGCCAATGAAACGCTCTCAAATATCAGCGCAAAAGCGGATAAAATCACAAATGAAAGCGCGAATACTATTGAAGCCGTGAAACAAAAAGCTGACGATGCGGCTAAAGTTATTACCGCGCCGCTGACAAATGCGGATAAAGGTAAAAAACTTTTTATGACATGCATGCCGTGTCATGGCGCAAAAGCTGAAAAATCGGCTGTCAATAAAAGTCAGATTATCAACAAATGGAGCAAAGAGCAAATCCTAAATGCGCTCAAAGGTTACAAAGACGGCACGTACGGCGGCGCGTTTAAAGCTCAAATGATACCTACCGCCAAAAGATTGAGCGATGCCGACATGGAAGAGTTGTCAGCTTACATTGTTAATCTCGGAAAGCAGTAGTGGACGATACGATAGAGCTTGTAAACAGTATTTTATCGTTTAGCGTTTTAGGTTTTATCATAACGGCATTAACGGGCTTTGCGCTCTTTTTCTTTGCGGATAAAAAAGAGATTTTGCGAAAATATTTCCGCAGGGTTATGCCGATGTATTATATGTTTTTGGCGTTTATACTTTTGTGTATTCTTTTGCTGTCGGCATTCAAGGGCTTTAGGATAACTTTTATAGAAATTGCCGCGCTTATCGTGTGGATATACGCAATATTCGGCGCGCTAAAGGCTTATAAATTCGGCAAAAATGGTAATGAAAAATTCAAAAGTTTTACCGTTAAAAAATACGCATCCGATATTATTCTTTGCCTTATCGTATGTCTTTTGTGGGTTAGTGAAGTTTAATGCAGTTTTTGTATCATGAGAAGGCTGGAGAAGATGGGATTATTATAGACGGCGAGAGTTTTACGCACCTGTTCAAATCCCGAAGAAAAGATGCCGCAAAGCCTCTGAAAGTGTGCAATTTACGCGATAATTTTCTATATTTATATGAAGTTGTATCAATCAACAGACGCGAAGCAAAATGTATTTTAAGTCAAAAAACTATCTTAGAGCATAAAATGCGAAAACCTCTTTGGATAGCATGGAGCGTGGTAGAGCCAAAAACGATAGAAAAAACGCTGCCGTTTTTAAATGAGGCAGGCGTTCAAAAATTAATATTTGTGTATACAAAATTTTCACAGCGCTCTTTTAAAATAGACGCCGCGCGGCTTAAAAGGATAGCCGTAAACTCATGCGAGCAATGCGGCAGACACGATATGATGGAGTTTGAGGTAATAAATTCATTGGAAGAATTTATGCAAAAATATGAAAATTTTGCGGTTTTGGATTTTTCGCCAAATCGTATTGGCGATATAAAAAATCCGCCGCATATTTGGCTTGTAGGATGCGAAGGGGGGTTTAGCGAAGAGGAGAGGCAAATGTTCAAAAACCGCCTCATTGTCGGTCTTGAGAGTGAAAATATTTTAAGAAGCGAGAGTGCGGTCATGGCTATAGCCGCAAAAATTCTACTGTAAATATTGAAATATCATAAACTTTCTGCTATAATTGTCAGCTTGTTTATTCAAAGAGTTAAAAATAAAGGAAAATTTAATGAAAAAAGAGATTCACCCGCAATATGTAGAGTGCATAGTTACATGCGCCTGCGGCAATACTTTTACGACAATGTCCAACAAAAAAGAGATGAAAATAGATATTTGCAGCGCATGCCACCCGTTTTTTACGGGCAGTGAAAAGATTGTAGATTCTGCCGGACGCGTTGAAAAGTTTAAGAAAAAATACAATATGAAATAATGCTGTATTTCATTCCTACCCCCATAGGAAATCTTGAGGATATATCGCAGAGGAGTTTAAATCTCCTC
>JAIRNE010000043.1 GCA_031258205.1 Campylobacteraceae bacterium | reverse complement strand
TCCCCGATTGTTTCAAAAGCTCGTCTACCAAGGTAGTTTTGCCATGATCAACGTGAGCGATGACGGCAATATTTCTTATCATATAATGCTCCTAAGTTTAATAAGGGCGATATTTTATCCAAAATATACTATAAATGGCATTAAGTGCAAAGTTTTATATAAATTTTTCACATTTTCACATCTTGATTTAAAAGTTTTTCACATGCGGGTTTTGATAGTTTTTTCAATATGCGGCGTACATGTACATAAAAATTTTCACGGGTTTAAAGACGAAAATAGTTTTTAAATCGGCATTTAAGTCAAAAACAGCTACTATAACATCCGCTCTTCCTTAGACTTGTGCAATATCGTCCGAAGCAGCGCTTCAGGGTGGGAACACAGCAGAGCACTTTTGACGCATGTGTGCCGCAGGTATCTGGGGAGGAGTTCCTCTTTAGCGATGATATCTGCCGAAAAAACAGAATATTTGAAAATTATCCCAATGATGTTTGTACAAAAACAGATTAAAAAAGTTGGAAAATCGGATATTATCCATCATTGCTAATATTTGCCGTTTGGTTTTAACGAATACGCCTCAATGCCGATATTTAACAATTTACTTGTACATGTGAGAGAGTTTTGCCATAACGGCGCAAAGTTACTTTCGTATCCCCCTTGTGAGAAAATTGACGATATTCCTTTTGGTTTTGGCTTCGTTTGAAGGCAATCCGTATTCGCTTATGTAGCGGATATCCTCTATTGAGTAAACGGCGTTTGGATTGTAATGCAAAATGATGGGCAGGATTTTTGGCACATCTGCTCTTTTTATAACTGTAAATACGACATTCACCGCGCCCGTATTGCCCTGTGCATCCAAAACCGTTACGGAGTAACCCTGTTTTCTTAAAGTTTTGGCAAGTTCATGAGAATCTTTTTTTGTGATAATGCGTACGACAACCGTTCCTATGGCAAGCTTCCCCTCTATAAAAATGCCGAGAAAATTGCCTATGGAATAACCAAGCGCGTAAGCAAAAAAATTGCTTATATGATTAAGATTTTCCATCACCTGCGTAATCGCCGCAAGCCATATGCAAATCTCAAAAAACCCGATAAACGGAGCTAAATATTTCATGCCTTTTGAGATAAATATGATTCTCATCGTTCCGATTGTTACATCTGTGATTCTTGCCAGACATATCAGCATCGGAATGCCGTACAGTTTAAACGCTTCGCTTTGAAATATATCCGCAAACTCCATGAACGCTCCTTTATTTTGGCTGCGCCTATCTGCTAAGCGCGAAGCCCATACCTATTCGTCTTGCCTTTTTGTTGTAATCTATCAAGCTTTCCCCGTATCCGTCAAAATATTGTATATAACCAAACACTCCGCTTTTTGCAAACGGAAATGTCCAGTCTAACTGCACCGCGCCTTTATTATCTTCAAAATCAAAATTATTTCTTAAAAGCAGTTTGAAAAGATGTTCTTTATAAGGATATATAATCGTCAAATCGCCGTACCCCATGTAATCCAATATCTCTTTGTTGTCGTCGTCATGTTCTGGTATGCGGTACCAGATGCGCGGATTAACAAACACGCCTTTATACTGCAGCGTTATGTCCATATAAAGCCTGTTCCATGAACGCGAATTTCCCTCAGGCTGTCCGTTTGACTCATGTAAAAAGCCGAATTTATATCTTTTTATCGGGGATTTATTATTGTGCCACGGTATGCTCATATAAGCTTCGGGCAGATAGTTGGTTTCGCGAAAAGGAGAAGAGTGTTTATAAAGCTGCCACCATGAACGCTGCGTGTACGCTATGCCTATTGTCTCTTTAAGTCCGAAAAGATTATACGCCATATCTTTTTGAAAACTAATCTGAAACGCCACTTCGGCATTTTGCCTGTTTTCATGCGTTATAAAATCGTAAGTTATCGGCAAAAGATAGTTTGATTTGTACGGATTGATATCAAAAATGGAGCTTGCGATTTGAAAAACGGTATTGCGCGTTTCATTGTCGGTATATTCGTTCAAATAGGCATCAAAATACTGTTCTTTGCGCTGGATATTGGATATAGCCTCCTTTTTTAAAGAGAGCGTCTCATCAAAAAGCGAATCTTCAAGAGTTGCCGTATCCGCCAAAATCATGCCGAACAGTAAAACTGTTAAAAAAAATATTTTCACTCTGCTTCCTTCGGTTTTTGCCGATTATATTATCATACATTTAACGGGTTTTATTGCGACGAACTAACTTTTTAAATTAAAACTACGCGAATTATGCGCGATATTTCTATCGGTGCAATAAAGATGATTTAACCGTTTTTAGCCTTACGGCGATATTTTATAATTTTTTGCCGCTTTTATTTTACGCATATAAGCTTTTTTCATGGCTTTTTCAAATATTTCATTACTTTCGTACCTAAATCCAAAAACACTCTTCCACAAACTCTCATCTTCCATGCAAAGATAGAAAAATACCTCATCATGCCACGCTTCAAAAGCTTTGTAAAGCGTACCAAACATCTGCTCTTTTATGCTAAGCGGATATGAGAATTTACCATGCGCTCCGGTAAGCGGCATTTGAAGAATTTTTGTCTTATCGGCATTGAAACGAATCTGTCTTAAAACAGGTTTTATAAAAGTCAAAGTCCCCATAGAAATAAGCGCGAGCGTTTTGGGATCAAATTTTTGTACAAGCTCGTTTGCCGTGTACTTATACTCCTCCTGCCACCCTTTAAACCAAATCATCGGGTGAAAATGAAACCCTACCAAAATGCCTTTTTGCGAGAGTTTCAAAGCGGCTTTGATACGTCTTTTGAGGCTTGATGTGAAATGCTCTTCGCTATCTATAACTATCTGCGGATTTAGCGAAAACGTACAAATGATATTTGGCGGCAATTTGACTTTTAAAAGATAATCTATATTGTCGCTTTTGCTTTTAAACTCTAAAATTACATTTGGGTTTTGGCGCGCAAACTCTATCAATGCCTCCAAAATGTCGTTTTTATTGCCAAGCATCAACGAATCCGAAGACTGTCCCGTGCCTATATGATAAATTTCATTTTTGTCTAATTTGATTTGTGAAAGTTTTCGCGCGAAATCTCTATTTAACGATATTTTACTGCCGTAAAAAGTCTGTATCGAACAGTATGAACACCCGTATGCGCACCCCTCTACGGCGTCTAATGTCAAGAGATTGCAGCACCTTGTTTTTGGCGAAGCAACGGGACATCTGCCAAATCCTATAATGTTTTTATCTATATCTAAAAACTCTATCTTTTGGTTTTGTTTTTGCTCTTTTGCATGCATATACTCTTTTTCAGAGTTTTTTAGCCGTTCATATTTTTCAAAAAACTTTTTAAAACTCTCCCTGCCCTCATCTTGCCACAAATCTTTTATATCAAAACCCCACATCTGCAAATCAACACCCGCCGTTATAAGCTCTCTTATTTGAGAAAAACTAAAAGAGTAGAGGGAGGATTTTTGCTCTATAAACTCCCGCGTTTTATGATGCAGGCTTAAAAACGGGCTTTGCTCGCAAGCTTTGTCAAACTTTGACATATTATCCGACATAAATGCTCCACATGGGAATGGTTTTTTGTATCAAAGAGTTTACTTTGGCTTTTGTCGGAACAGCCGCATCAAGATGGTCGGATACGACTTTGAATATATATCTTTCAAT
>JAIRNE010000012.1 GCA_031258205.1 Campylobacteraceae bacterium | reverse complement strand
GATAAAATAAAAGAGGTTATAAAAGACTCAGGCGTATCAAAAACGGACATCAAAGAGATAGTTATGGTAGGCGGTTCCACAAGAGTCCCGTTTGTACAGGATAAAGTTAAAGCGTTTTTTGGCAAAGAGCTGAACAAATCGGTAAACCCGGACGAAGTCGTAGCAATCGGCGCGGCGATTCAAGGCGGAGTTATCAAGGGCGACGTTAAAGACGTGTTGCTTTTGGACGTTACGCCGCTTAGCCTTGGCATAGAGACTCTTGGCGGAGTTATGACAAAGCTTATAGATAAAGGCACAACGATTCCCGCTAAAAAAACTCAAGTTTTCTCAACGGCAGAAGACAATCAGCCGGCAGTTACGATACATGTATTGCAAGGCGAGAGGGATTTTGCCAAAGATAACAAATCTTTGGGTCAATTTAACCTTGAGGGCATTCCTGCCGCTCCACGCGGAATCCCGCAGATAGAAGTTACATTTGATATAGATGCAAATGGAATTTTGACGGTTTCTGCCAAAGATAAAGCAAGCGGAAAAGCTCAAGAGATTAAAATCACAGGAAGCTCCGGACTTGACGAGAAAGAGATAGAGAAGATGGTAAAAGACGCCGAACTCCACAAAGAAGAAGACAAAAAAAGAAAAGATGTTGTGGACGCCAGAAACGGCGCTGAAGCTCTAATCCACCAAACAGAGAAGTCTCTTAAAGATTTGGGTGAAAATATCGGAAGCGAAGATAAAGCAAATATAGAAAAAGCTTTAAATGAACTAAAAGAGACTTTGAAAAATGAAAACGCAAGCAAAGACGAAATAGACGCTAAAGTGAAAGCTTTGACCGAAGTAAGTCATAAGCTGGCAGAAGAGATATACAAAAAAGAGCAGAATGCAAATAGCGGCGAAAATAAAAATGAGGCTTCATCAAAAAAAGATGATGACGTTATAGACGCTGAAGTAGAGTAAAACTTTGGTTGGTTTTCTATAAAAAATAGAAAATCAACCCTCTTTTAACTATTTTTGCATTCCCTTTACCTCTGTTATTGCAAACTGCCTTTTTCCATTATCGCAAGGAACTTTTTTCCGTCATTGCGAATGAAGCGACTGACAAAGCAATCCATAAAAACATAAAAGCAGTCGGTTTCTAATTGCTTTGTTTTACATTTTGAATGGCAAGAGTACTTATGCATGTGAATTGCCGCGCTTCGCTCGCAATGACAAAGGGGACATGGTGCAAAACATATTCCATATATACCTTGAAGGAGCTTATCAAATCGGAAGCGAATTTAACAATAAAAAGGCAAATATAGGCTATAGATACGACTTTTAACGGTGCGGGGTTTTATTACCCCCCCCTCCACAAAAATTACGCTTCTGATATTTCTCTGCCAAAATCTCTTATTGGTTGCTTTATTTGATATAATTTCTCTTTTGATAAAAATATTTAAGGGGTAATTTTGGAAAATTTTTTGAAAAATAAACTTACCATGTCTATTTTGATGACGCCGAATATGGCAAATTTCAGCGGCAACGTACATGGAGGCGAGATTTTAAAGGCATTAGATCATGTAGCTTACGCTTTAGCCGCAAGATACAGCGGAAAAAACGTTGTTACGCTCTCTGTAGACAGGGTGATATTTAAAAATCCAATGCATATAGGAACTTTGGTAACATTTTTGGCAAGCGTAAATTATGTCGGCAGAACATCTATGGAGATAGGCATAAAAGTGATAGCCGAGGATATCAAAAATCATACCGTGACGCATACAAACAGCTGTTTTTTTACAATGGTAGCGGTTGATGAGAATGGCAGACCAACTCCAGTAGAGACTTTCGTACCGCAAAGTATTGACGAAAAGAGACGATGGGAAAATGCAAAAATAAGAAGACAGTATCTGCTTAAAGAAAATCCGATATAAATTTTTATAATCGCCGAAACGAAAAATATTAAAGCCTGTCATGTAAAGCGTAAAAATAATTTAACATGAATTATATGCTAAATTTCTTGCTTTATGGACACTCAGCGATTTTGTTCCGAAATCTTAGAAGTTTTTGAAAAAAACGGCGTAAATGGACATATTGAGTGGAAAAAGTAGTAAAATAGAGCCTGTAAGACAAAAGGAGTTTACAATGGCTGATTTATTATCGGTTATTTACGGAAGAAAGAGTGTCAGGAGTTTTAAAGACGGCGATAAAGCCATACCAAAAGAGACGCTAAATGCGATTATAAAAGCCGCATTTGCCGCGCCTTCGGCTGTAAATCTGCAGCCTTGGCATTTTATCATTATAGATAAACGCGATATTTTGAACGCTTTGGGCGATGGTTTGCCTTACGCAAAAATGCTTTATAACGTCTCAACCGCAATTATCGTATGCGCAGATACGCAGATAAGCGAACTTTATTGGGAAGTTGACTGCGCCGCAGCTACGCAAAATATCCTCTTAAGCGTCGAAGCGTTTGGACTTGGCGCAGTATGGACGGCTGTTTATCCCGAAGAAGAGCGCATATCTTTTGTGCAAAAACTGCTGAATTTACCCGAAAATATCATACCGCTAAACGTCATACCCATAGGCTATCCGAAAGGCGAAAATAAAGCAAAAGATAAATACAAAGCGCAGAAAGTACATGTAAACGGATGGCGGTGATGCATGGAAGTTATTATGCAAAAAGGAAAATAGCGGTTACGTTTTTATCGCCAGAAATGTTGCAAAATTTGCATATTTAAATACGCTTACGACTTCGTCAAAACCGGCTGTTTTCATCATATCTATATTTTCGTTTTCCGTGTAAGGCACAAGAACATTTTCAAGAGATTCTCTTTTTTGGGCTATCTCAAAATCACTATAACCCTGCAATTTTTTAAATGCAAGATACAAGTCAATCATCTTTTTATTTAAAGCTTTGTTTTCGTAAATGATTTTTTCGCTGAATATACAAACGCCGCCTTTATCTAAACTATGGTATATCTTGCGGGCTAATTCTACTCTTTTAGGAGGACGGATAAATTGAAACGTATAGTTAGCGATAACGACGGAACTTGCGCTAAAATCCTGCTCCATAATATCGCCGTTTATCAACTCTATCTCTGCGCCGTACGCTTTTATCTTTTGGCGCGCTCTTTCGCACATGGCTTCAGAATTGTCAATCCCTCTAAGATGCAGAGGAAATTTGGTCATTTTTGAAATAGCCAGCAGTGTATTTGCGGTAGAACAGCCAAGGTCTGTTACGGTTGAATTTGCAGCTGCGTATTTTAGGCTCAATTCGCATACAAGATTTAAAACCTCCGTATAAAACGGGATAGAACGGCTTAACATATCGTCAAATACGCTTGCTACCGTTTCGTCAAATTCAAACTGTTTATTGATGGGACTGCTGAATACTCTATCTTTCATCTTGTTACTCTTGTTAATTGGTCTGGGTATATTTTGCATGATTTTAAAGAGTCTCTCACGTTTTTTATATCTTCGGTTATCTGCGCTTTCAAATCGTCAAGTTTGGCAAATTTTCTGTTTTGTCTGACAAAATCAACAAAAAAGAGTTCGCATTTTTCATTCTCTTCAACTTTTATTTCTCTATCCAAAATGTGCGTCTCAAGCGCAAAATATCCGTCTGTGCTGATGCGTTTTCCTATAAATATGACGCTGTCGTATATATTCTCTTTTATCCTTGTTCTGCCCGCATAAACGCCAAATCCCGGTATAAAATAGTCGTCAACCTTTAAATTTATCGTAGGATACAACTCCCTGCCGCCCAATCCTTGTCCTTTTTGAACGGCGCCTACAAGAGCGTATTCGCGTCCGAGCAGTCTGTTCGCTTGAAATATTTCACATGAGCGCAAAAAAGCTCTGATTTTTGTCGTATGCACAGAAATGCCGTCATAACAAAACTCAGGCACTATAACGACTTCGCCCTCAAACAGCCTGCCCAACTCTTCTATGTCGCCCGCTCTATTTTTGCCGAAACGAAAATCATAGCCGACAACTATCTTAGCGGCATTTGGAAAATCTCTTTTTAAAAGCGCGATAAACTCTCTGCTGTCCAAATCTTTAATATCCGCAAAATCGTAATAAAAGCATTGATTCGGCACAAATTCATCGCGTCTTCTATTTGGCGTGATATCGGCTCTGTTTTTATCTATAACGACCATCGCTCCATGCGCGCCAAGCTGTTCTATAAGTTTTTTATGCGCTCTGTGAATACCGTCAAATTCGCCCAGAGCCAGCGCGTTTATCTCATTTTTATCTAATTTGTGCGAAAACATCTGTTTTTAAACCGCTCTCTTGTAAAAACTGCTCAAATTCGCGTTCATTCATTAAAGTAATACCCAAACTCAAAGCTTTATCATATTTACTGCCCGCGTCTTCGCCGTAAACAACAAAATCCGTTTTAGATGAAACCGAAGAGCTTACTTTAGCTCCGATACTCTCCAGAAACTCTTTTACGCTCTCTCTTGATACGCTAAGAGCTCCCGTTAAAACGATACTTTTGCCTTTCAAAGGATTTGGCGCAATCTCCTGTTTATCCGCCAAAGGCTCTATTAAAATCAGCAGTTTTTCTATCAACTCTTTATTTACGCGCGCAAACTCCATAAACGATTTGACCATTTGCGTGCCAAAGCCTTCAAGCGTCATTATCTCTTCTTCGTTTGCGTTTATAAACTCAAGCCCAAATGCGCGCGCTATCTTTTTGCTTGCCGCTTCGCCTATATGTTCTATGCCAAGAGCGTTTATAACGCGCCAAAGTTCGCTTTTTTTGGTGTTGGCGACAGCGTTTAAGATATTTTGCGCTTTTTTCTTCTTAAATCCGTCAAGCGTTAAAAGTTGTTCTGCCGTAAGCGAAAAAATATCCGTAATATTCCTGATAAACCCAGCCTGATAAAGAGCTTTAATAATCTCTTTTCCAAGTCCGTCTATATTTAACGCCTGCTTTGAAACGAAAAATATTAAAGACGCCTGCGCTCTTGCATCGCATTTTAGATTTTGACATTTGATAAGCGCGCCTTCGTCCAACAGTTCGCCGCCGCATATAGGGCAGTTAATCGGACGTTTTGGTATCTGCTCGCCGCCGCTTCGCTTCGTTTTTTGCACTTGTATGATTTTGGGTATCACGTCGCCGCTTCGTATGATAGTTACAAAATCGCCCACTCTGATATCTTTTCTGTCTATTTCGTCAAAATTGTGCAGTGTTGCGCGCTCAACCGTAACGCCTGCTATATCTATAGGTTTTAGATTTGCTACCGGCGTTACGACTCCTGTGCGCCCAACCTGCAAAGAGATACTAAGCACCTGCGTACTTTTTTCTATCGGCGGAAATTTAAACGCAACCATCCAGCGCGGGTATTTGGCAGTATATCCTAACTCTTCTTGCAGTCCGATTTCATCTACTTTTACGACCATTCCATCCATCATCATCGGAATTTCATCGCGTTTTTGAATAAATGTATTGTAAAGATTATGCACATCGGCAACATTTTTGCATATAAGCCGTAACGGCGGTTCTAAAAATCCCAGCGAATAAATAAATTTCATCTTTTGACTTAAAGCGTTAAACTCAAGACTGTTTTGCCCGATACCCCATGGATAAAAGATAAGTTTTCTTGAAGCGGTAACGGCGGGGTCAAGCTGTCTCAAACTGCCTGCCGCCGCGTTTCTGGGATTTGCAAAAAGCGGTTCTCCGTTTTCTTCGCGCTCTTTGTTTAAAGCGTCAAAATCATTTTTTTTTATCAAAACTTCGCCGCGCACTTCAAGGGTATTTTGATAATTTATGCTAAGAGGGATTGAGCGGATAGTTTTGATATTATTCGTAACATCTTCGCCTTGTACGCCATCGCCTCTTGTTATCGCTTGGCGAAGCGCGCCGTTTTCATATATAAGATTGAGGCTCGCGCCGTCAAATTTCGGTTCGCAGTAGAATGTAAAATTATTTTTTGTTTTGCTTACTCTTGTTATCCAATTGTCCAAATCCTGCTCGTTAAATACGTCTTCCATGCTCCACATGCGGCTTAAATGCGCCGCTTTTGTAAAACCTTCCAATACTGTTGAGCCTACTCTTTGCGTAGGCGACGACGGGTCTATGAACGATGGGTTTTCATTTTCATAATCCAAAACGGCATGATACAGTTTGTCATACTCCTCATCTGTGGCTAACGGGTCGTCCAAAACATAATATGCATGCGCCCATGAATTTAACTTTATAAGCGCGGCTTTATACTCTTCATAGTTCATTTTTTTGTTTCATCCTTATATGTGCCGTTTTTAATGCGCTTTTGTATTTCAAATCTGACCATCTTCAAAAGGTAATTTCTATCCCCGCCGACAATTCTGCTTTTTTCTGCCTCTCCGCATTTTTGGCATATCAAAAAAGTGGTTTTATTGGTAAGCATTATAGCAGAGCGGCAGTACTCGTCATCGCATATCAATTCGCTGCCGCATTCCGGGCAGTAACACCAAAGGGAGACGATATTGTCTTTTTTGTATTTCCATTTCCAAATGACGTTATATAAAGAGATAGAGTTGAATTTTTTATACTCTTCGCTTCTGTTTAAAATAAATATTACCGCCATAATTAAGAGTATAACGATAAAAACAGAGAGCCACAGCATCCATGATTCATAATATCCGAAAATATTTATAAAAAAGAGTTTTATATAACTCGTCATTGTATCGCCTCAAATACCCTCAACGCTTGTACATGCTCTTTTACGTCATGACATCTTACTATTGAAGCGCCGTTTCTGACAGCCTCTATATGTATGCTCAACGTTCCGGGCAGTCTTTCGCCGATGCAAGAGGGCGAAATGCCGTCTATCATTGATTTTCTGCTCGCGCCTATCAAAAGCGGATATCCAAAATGCAAAAAATGGGAGTGATTTTTAATAAGAGCGATATTGTGTTCTAAATTTTTGCCAAATCCTATGCCTACGTCAAGTATGATATCCTCTATACCAAAACTTTTTGCTTTTTCTATCCTCTCTTTAAAAAAATCGCCGACCTCTTTTACAACATCGTCATATTCGGGATTTGCCTGCATATTTTTAGGCTCCCCTTTCATGTGCATGATACAAACTGAGGCATTGTGTTTTTTTGCCGTTAAGCAGACGTCGTCATTTGACAGTCCGGTTATATCATTTATTATCCTAAAGCCGCAGTTTAACGCATAATCCAAGCATAAAGGCGAATAACTGTCTAAACTGAAAATAGCTTTTTCATAAAATCTATTTTTTTTGACTATATCTAAAACTGCGCGTACTCTTTCCAACTCCTCCTCGTCGCCGATTGTTTTACTGCCCGGACGCGAAGAGAGCGCGCCTATATCTATCATATCCGCACCGTCATTTATCATTTGTATAATTTTGTTTTCGGCTTCATTCACAGCAGTCCTGCTGCCTTCAAAAAAACTGTCGGAGTTTATATTTAAAATCCCCATTATCTTTGTTTTCATCTATTTTTCCTGTCATAAATCGTAAGAAGAGCGCATAAAATGAGATTTGCACCTTTTGAATTCAATTCCGCCAAATGAAGCAGTTTTTCAAAAAATCTAAGTTCATCTGCGTTAAGCTTGATATCCTGTTCGCAAATCTCTTCCATAATGCCTTGTATCAGCGATTTTAACTCATCTTTCTCTATATATTTTTTTTGCTTTATAAATGAATATATCTCGCCTATACCCATCTTTTTAAAATCAATTCCGCTTTTTTGCAGCTCTACTTCGGCTTCAAGCGTTTTTATAGTCAGCCTTGAACGCACAGTCGGCAAAAATATCATTCTTGATGGCGCGCACATTATAAAAGTGATATTTCTCGGCGGTTCTTCCAAGATTTTTAAAAGCGAATTTTGCGCATACAAATTAAAACTTTTGGAAATCATCGCTATGACTTTTTGCTCGCTTTCGGCGATATATGCTTCTCTTACGACCTCTTTTGCATTTTCAATCAAAAAGTCGTCGGGTGCAAAAATTTTAAGATTGACATTTCGATAATTGTCCATTATATACGTTTTTATCTTATCTAAATCCCTGCATGCAAGGATATAGCTTTCGTCAACCCTCAAGTGAAACCTCGCCGCACAGTACCGCATCAATACTGCGGTTCAAAAGCTTGAAAAGCTCCAATAACTTTATATCCAGCCTCTCATCTGTAGAATCCAAATAGAAACTGTTTTGCACTTGTTCGCCTATTATCCATAAAAAACTGTCATATTTTCTTTTGGCTATACGATATTTGACGTCATTGCCTTTGCCGACATAAAAAAATGCATAAGCGTCTTGAAACATCAAAGAGAGCATATCTTCCAAAATCTCAAAATCCTCATTGCTTTTCAAAAGGTCAATATTTGGAAAAATGCTTTTGATATTGACAAAAGGGACAAACGGACGGTCTTTTGTCGGTCTGTTGATGGAAAGCAGCATATACTCCGCAAACCATTCGTAATCTTTATCGTTCATGATGATAAACGTATAGCCGTCAAGCATCTTTTTTAATGTGGAAGCTAACAACGGCGTCCATTCAAGTCTTTTCTCCTCAAGCCAGCTTAGCCGCGCCCCCTCTTTTCTTATCGCCTCAAGCGTCCATTGCTGAAACTTATCCTGCATATTACTTATCTAAACGGTATGCTTTATGGAGCGCTCTTACGGCAAGTTCACCATATTTTGCTTGTATAACCATAGAGATTTTTATCTCGCTTGTGCTTATCATCTCTATATTGATATTTTCATTTGCCAAAGCGCTGAATGCCATAGCCGCAACTCCGCTGTGAGATTTCATGCCTACGCCTACAATTGAAACTTTGACTATATCATTGTCATACTCAAGTTTTTCGGAGGATTGCAGCTCTTCCATAATCTTTTTGGCAAATTCCAACTCATTTTGAGGAACGGTGAAACCAAGATTGGTTGTGCCGTCAACGCCGACATTTTGTATAATCATGTCAACGTTTATATTGTTATCTGCCAATTTTTTAAAGATACTTGCAGCAATGCCGGGCTTATCTACAACGCCTCTTAGAGTGATTCTTGCTTGATTTTTATCAAGCGCTATTCCGCTTACAATCGCTTGTTCCATAATATTCTCTTCCTTTGTGATTAAAGTTCCTTCGTTTTTGTTGAAGCTGCTTCTTGTTATAAGATTTACATTTAATTTTTTTGCAAGTTCCACAGAGCGGTTTTGCAGTACTTTTGCGCCCAAGCTTGCCAATTCCAGCATTTCGTCATAACTGATTTTATCAAGTTTTTTAGCTTTGGGTTCAATTCTCGGGTCGGTTGTATAAACGCCGTCCACATCCGTAAATATTTCGCACAAATCCGCTTCCAATGCGCCTGCGATTGCTACGGCTGACAAATCGCTGCCGCCGCGCCCCAAAGTCGTTACTCTACCCTCTTTTGTAACGCCTTGAAAACCGGCTACTACGACTATTTTACCATTATCAAGAGCCTCTTTTATAAAAGTTGTATCTATATGATTGATGCGCGCTTTTGTGTGAAAACCGTCCGTTATGATTCCTGCCTGCCTGCCGCTCATGGCAACGGACGGGAAGCCAAGCTCATTTAAAGCTATCGCTAAAAGCGCGCTCGTTACTCTCTCGCCGGCAGATAAAAGTATATCCATTTCAGCCTGCGAGGGCGTTTTGGTGAAAAATTCGGCGTATTCTATAAGTTTATTTGTCTCTCCGCTCATTGCTGAAACCACTACGACCAAATCATTCCCGTTTTGTTTTGATTCTATAACTCTGTCGGCTACCGCGCGGATGCGTTCCAACGTTCCTACGCTTGTGCCGCCGTACTTTTGAACTATCAACATTATAAATATCCTTCTTTTTTAAAATATTCCAACACTTTTTTATATACGGGTTTTTTAAAATGGGTGATATGCTCTAATACCTCCTGTGCATCTATAAATTTATAATCGGTAAATTCCGGATGTTTTGTTTTGATATCAAGTTTCGCGCTCTTTTTCAGTCTGACAAGAAAATATTTTTGCTTTTGTCCATCGTAAGGGTACATTTTTTGGGCTATTTTGTTTGGAAAGTCATACGAAAGCCAATTTGGATACTCGGCTATAATTTCTACCTTTTTTGTGCCTATCTCCTCTTTGAGTTCTCGAAAAAGCGCCTCGCTCGGACTCTCGCCTTCGTCTATGCCGCCTTGTGGAAACTGCCATGCATCTTCTATATCGCTTCTTTGCGCTATGAAAATTTTACATTTAAGAGGATACTCTGACGAAACAATAACCGCGGCGACATTGGGGCGATATTTTTTTTCGCTCTCGATTAGCATTGTTGACATTTATCGACCTAAAATTTTTGTTATAATGGTAGCCAAGATGTGATTAAAATTGTGTAAATTTTTAAGTATTGAAGTGTGAAATAAATTTCAAAAGAGTTCAGGTTGATTTTATATCTGCATATCCCTTTTTGCGAAAGCAAATGTCCGTATTGTGCGTTTACATCGTATGCGGATAAGAATATTCTTAAAAAAAAGTATGCCGAAGCTATTGTAAAACAGCTTGAGTTTGAGCTGGAGAGATTTAAGGCGCAAAGCATAGAGTCTGTTTTTGTCGGCGGAGGTACGCCCTCAACATTTCCGACTAAACTTTTAAAACCGTTCATGGACAAGATAACGCCTCTTTTAAGTAAAAAAACAGAGATAACTATAGAGGCAAATCCAAACTCCGCTTCATTAAAATGGCTTACAAATATAAGAGAGCTTGGCTTTAACCGTATAAGTTTCGGCGTTCAAAGCTTTGAGGATAAAAAGTTAAAGTTTTTAGGACGCGTTCATAGTGCAAAAGAGGCTAAAAAAGCGATTTTAAATGCAAAAGAGGCTGGTTTTGACAATATCTCCGTTGATATTATATACGGTACAAAAGCCGATACAAAAAAACTTTTATTAAGCGACATTAAAACGGCTTCGTCTCTTCCTATAAATCATTTAAGCGCGTATTCGCTGACGCTTGAAGAGAATACCCCTTTTTTTCAGAGGCAAAACGTTAAAAAAGAGTCTTTACATTTGGCTGAATTTCTTGTAAAAAGTCTGAAAAACGAGGGTTTTTTGCAGTATGAAGTGTCAAATTTTTCACGCGGTTATGAGTGTTTTCACAATAAACAGTATTGGCGGCACAAAAGTTATATCGGGATAGGATGCGGGGCTGTGGGCTTTAACGACTGTGAACGTTTTTATCCCAATGAGAATTTGGAAGAGTATATAAAACTGCCGCTTATGCAAAGAGTAGAGAGTTTAAATGAAGAAGATTTGAGATTGGAGAAGCTTTTTTTGGCAATGCGCTCAAATATCGGTATAAGTTTAGACTTTTTTTCAAAACAGACAAGAGATAAAATAGATATGCTGACAGAGGCTAAAAAAGCGTATATTAAAGACGGTAGATTATATAACCGCAACTATTTTTTAGCCGATGAAATAGCGCTTTTTTTGAGTTGAAATATTAAAAATTATAACTTTGCACTATCTCAAACTGTCTTATAAGATTCCATAATGCCGCACTGACGATACCGGCGAAAAGTCCGGCTGCGATATCATCGCCGACAACGCCAAGCCCGCCTTTGACTTTACTGTCTATATGCCCAATGACAGACGGTTTAAATATATCAAAAAGCCTGAAAAATACGACAGCCGTTAAAAGCTGTACCGCGCCAACCTGCAAGCCCGTGGGAGCTAAAAAGTCTGCCGTGATACACATAGCCAGCCAAATACCGACAACTTCGTCTATAACTATTTGACTGTTGTCATGAGTGTTTGAGGAAGTTTCGTAACTGTTGATAACGCCTATAGCTATAACGCTTACCAAAATGGTCAGTAAAAACAGCGTACTCACGGGTAAAATTTTTAATATTCCCCAGCCCAAAATCGCTCCCGCAACCGTTCCTGCCGTTCCGGGAGCTTTTGGAAAAAGACCCGAATAAAAAAATGTCAAAAAAACCTTTTGCAAAATCTCTCCTTTAAGTCAAAGACGTTGTCTGATAAAGTTTCATCAATTCCATATAAAAATCCTCATCGCCGTGCATTTCTATCAGTCCGGTACCGGGGAAAAGGTCATTGTAAATCTGCGCTATATTTTTAAAGCGGTTCGGATAAAGCGCGCTTAAAATTATAGCCGATATATCTTTTCGCATTAAAACAGCCGGCGGTAAAATACCCTCTTTTAAAAGCGCGGTAAGAGATGAGGAGTTGTATTTGATATGGTGGTGCATACCGTGAGGGCAGGTTTTGACGCTTACTAACGTATTGCATTCATTGCAAAATACAAAGCGCGATACTACCTCTATATTTGCGGACTCTTCACACCCGTCAAGAGATGTTTTAAGACGGTTGTTGTCATAATAAAAACCAATACCGTTATGATATTCGCCGACAACCAACGTATCGCATCCGAGACATTTGGCGGCAATGCCATGTGCGGCGGCATTGGAGCAATCTTCGCCAAGAGTGTCGCTTCCAAGCGGTATTACTAAAACTCGGTTTTTATGCAGATAGTTGTCAACAAAATATTGGAGCGTTTTTTTGCGCAAATCAAACGGCAGAAGCTCTTTATACTCTTGCGATTCGAGCAGAAAAATGACGACCAAATCGCTCTTTTCCAAGGTTATCCTCACAAGTCTTTCATGCGCTCTGTGAAAAGGATTGGCTACCATTATGATAGCCGATACTTTCACGGCTGATAGTTTTGCTTTTGCATCCTCAATCTGCCGTTTGATACTTTTTATATAACTTGAATTCTCTAATTTTTTTATACACAGCGCAATCTCTTCATTTCTTTTTGATGCCATATCGTTTCCTTTTCTCCCACAAACTTTTTCTTGATATACCAAGTTTTTTTGCCAGCTCCGTATCGGGCAATTTATCTTGAAAATGCGTTAAAACGCTTTTTATATAATCATCAATCGTCAAAATATTTATCTTTTCAAAAAAGTTATCTCTTGAACTTATGTGGATAGTTTCATACGGCGCTTCCTCGCTCGGATTTGTAGAAGAGATAATGACCCTTTTATGCTCTATGACATTGAAAATTTTACTCTTTTCGCTGTTTTTAATCTCCTGCAGATTGACGATATACATCAATGTATGCGGGTCGTTTTTGGCTATTTTCTCCAGCGCATTATCCGATGAGAGCGATATAAAGTTAAACTGTTCGCCAAACTCTTTGACATAATTAAACACAAGAGCATCCGCATAAGTCTGCAAAGAGCTTGCGATAAGCAAAGGAGAGGTAATCTTTTTTGTAATGCTCTCTTTTGGTCTTTTGTTCAAGAAAAGATTATCTGTGTAATCGCTGAGCATTTTGTTTTCATTTAAAAGTTTTTTGTGAAGCCGCAAATGCTGTAGTTTTCGCAGAAGCTCTTCTATCATAAAAGGTTTTTGGATATAATCGCTCGCGCCCGCTTTGATGGGATTTAGTATCGTATCCGAGCTTATATATGAGATAAGCAGGATAATGATAGAGTTTTTATGCTTTTCAATGATAGGGTAAAAATTTTGCCCCGATATATTTGTAGAGAGCAGTACGGCATCGTATTTATCATTTTTCAAAGCGTCTTTGATATTTGTAACTATTTCGCAAGCGTATCCCGCCTCTAAAAGTTTAGTTGAGATACTTTGCGCTAAATATACTTCATTTTCAACGATTAATATTTTCATGTGTCGTCCAATCATAATATTTAAGAGTAGCCGCAGCTTGCGCGGCGATACCCTCTTCGCGTCCCGTAAAACCCATACTTTCGGTTGTTGTAGCCTTTATATTGACATGTACGGGCGATATATTCAAAATATGCGCCAATCTTTTTGATATAGCCTGTTTGAACGGCGAGATTTTAGGTTTTTGCGCGACAATCGTAATATCGCAGTGTACAATCTCAAACCCCACCCGCGTCAAAAACAGTGCAACGCTCTCAAGCAATTTAGCAGAATCTATATCTTTATACCTCATATCAGTGTCGGGAAACCACTCTCCTATATCGCCCGCACCCGCCGCTCCCAGCAGAGCGTCTATCAAAGCATGTATTAGGACGTCTCCGTCGGAGTGAGCCTTAAGACCGTAACTATCTTCTATCTTTACGCCTCCAAGATACATTGATTTGCCCTCTTCGTATCGGTGAGCGTCAAAACCGATTCCCGTAAATACCGTAGATGCTGGCGGCGAAAGCATAGACAAAGGACTATTTCTATCGTTTGTAAGCGTCAATTTTTCAGCTTTTATGTCGCCCAAAATATACTTAACGCTTCCGCCGTACGCGCTTACCGCGCTGCTTTCGTCGGTAAATTCGCCTCCTTGAAAAAGCGCTTCTTTTAAAATTTGAGTTTTTGACAGCTGCGGCGTTTGGATAAGTTTGACTTTATCGCGGTTAATAACGCCCTGTTCATATATCACAGTATCGTTTACCGCCAAATACGGCACTATAATATCCGCATTTCCAGCCTCTTCCAACAGCCTTAGAGCAAGAGAGCGCGGTACTGCGCATCTTGCCGCGTCGCTTACCAAAACATATTCGCTTTGTATATATTGGAGCGCGTTTATGAGAGAATTTTGCCTTGTCGTGCCGCCTTTTATGATTTTATAATCGCAAAATTTGTACATGTACGCCAACTCTTCCGCGCTTCCCGTTACTATCACATCTTTGAAAGCGTAACTTGAAGCAAGAAAATCCGTTACGTTAAGCCACAGCGGTTTATCGGCGGAACGCAGCCACTGTTTTTTGGCTTTTGTTTTGAAACGGCTGGATTCGCCTGCGCTTAATACTATTAACGATATATCAAGCAATTTAGCGTCCTTGTATTAAAGTGTTACGATATTATACAGTCTAAAAGCTTTTTTTTATCTTTTTTGTGTTACATTTTTGCCTATTGAAGATTACCCAATATTTGGCGGTTTTTGCGTTTTCTAACAATTTGTTATGAATGTTTAGTTAAACAAGTGTGAAAAACCGATACATTTTTAGAAAGGGGACTATGTGTTAGATGAAGATAAAGTAAAAAAGCTGCTAAGTTCTGTTACTTATTCTGACTTCCAAAAAGATATAGTAACATTTGGTTTTGTTAAAAGTATTGAGATAAGGGAGGATAAGGCTGTCGTATTGATAGAGATACCCTCAGCCAATCAGAAAGTTTTTTCGCAAATCAAAACGGATGCAGAGGAAGTTTTGCGCCAAAACGGAATAAAAAGCGAGATAATTATAAAACAGCCAAAGCAGCCCGAAGTCAAAAGCAATTCTAAATCCGGTAAAAATATAGCCTCAAATATCAAAAATTTTGTCATGATAAGCTCAGGCAAAGGCGGCGTGGGCAAATCCACAACAACCGTCAATCTCGCTTTAGCCCTTGTAGAGCAAGGTAAAAAAGTCGGGATTTTGGATGCCGATATTTACGGTCCGAATATCCCGCGAATGTTGGGAGTTACAGACGAAAAGCCGGAAGTTGACGGCGGTAAGTTAAAGCCTTTGAGAGTTTACGGACTTGAGATGATGAGCATGGGCGTTTTGATGAGCGAGGGGCAGTCTTTGATTTGGCGCGGCGCGATGATAATGAAAGCTATAGAACAGCTTTTGGGCGATGTTTTATGGAGCGATTTGGATGTGCTTTTTATAGATATGCCGCCCGGAACCGGCGATGCGCAGCTGACTTTGGCTCAAAGCATTCCCGTTACTTGCGGAGTTTGCGTTACTACGCCGCAAACAGTTGCGCTTGACGATGCAAAAAGAAGCCTTGATATGTTTGGGAAACTGCATATTTCAATAGCGGGCATTGTGGAAAATATGAGCGGTTTTATCTGTCCCGAGTGCAATGCGCAGTATGATATATTCGGACAAAAAACCGGAAATGAGTTTGCTAAAAAATACAACGCTTCCGTTTTGGCTGAGATTCCTTTGGAGCCGAAAATAAGGCAGGGCGGAGACAGCGGAAAGCCTATCGTAATATTTCACTCCGATACAATAAGCGCGAAACGTTACAAAGAGGCGGCTTTAGCTTTGTGGCAAAAGATAGAGGGCTTTAGCGGCGATAACAGCGCTATTCAACCCGTGTCGTCGCATGCGGCGCAAATTAATTAAAGGGGCATTTATGAAACCGATAGAGAGCGAAAAAAAATTTAAAGAGTACACAGCCAATATAAAAAAGATAGACGGTTACCGCGAACCCATCGGCTTTGGCATAGCCAGAGTTGACAGAGGGCAGCTGCATAATGAAAAGATTTTGCAGGCAACATATCCTGTGGTAAATTGGAAAGAAAATTACACGTCTGCCGCCGCTTTTATAGGCGCTTTGAGAGAGAGTGAAATTGAGGTGGATTTTAGCGGAAGCGAATTTGTCTGCGACGTAAAAAAGAAATTTGTGAAAAATGCAATTAATATTTTCAATATCTATCTAAAAGACGCGTACGGCTCCGCTCACTTAAATACGCAGGTGATAAAAACGCTTCATAGGATATCGCAAGACGAAGGCTTGGAGAATAACTTCAGAATAGTTTTTCTATTTGAGGATACTAAATGCAAATCCATAGAAAGCGTCTATCTCAAATTATACGCGCTCTCTCTTGGCAAAGCGCCTCTTCGTTCATTAAATCTTGAGGGGATATTCGGACTTTTAGAGAATGTAGCTTGGTGCGTTAATGTGCCTATAGAGCTTGATTGGCTGAAAGCCAATGAGATAGAGATGAAGTTAGAAGGCTCATATCCTTTTATTAATGCGATTGACAAATTTCCGCGCTTTTTACAACATGTGATACCAGAAGAGAATGTGCGCATCATGGACGCTTCAAAGGTGAGAATGGGAGCGTATTTGGCAAAAGGAACGGCTTTAATGCCCGGAGCCAGCTATATCAATTTCAATGCCGGAACAACAGGTGCCGTGATGGTCGAAGGACGCATAAGTTCATCTGTAACGGTAGGCGATGGAAGCGATGTCGGAGGCGGAGCCAGCATACTCGGAGTACTTAGCGGCACAAACGGCAATCCCGTATCTATCGGTAAAAACACTCTGCTTGGCGCAAACTCGGTTACCGGCATACCGCTTGGCGACGGCTGCATTGTAGATGCAGGCGTGGCAGTTCTTGAGGGTACAAAGGTATTCGTCTCAAAAGAGCAGATGAAATTTATACTTGAGATAAATCCTAAATTTAAATTTAAACATCAAGAAAACAACGGCGGATATATATTTAAAGCTATAGAGTTGTCGGGATTGAACGGTTTGCATTTTAGAAGAGACAGCCAAACGGGAGCTATGACGGTTAGCAGGTCAAATAGAAAAGTAGTTTTAAACGCCGATTTGCATTAAATTGTTTAATTTGTTTTTTGCGGTATTTATTTGAGATGCCAATTTGCATTTATGCAGGCATACTTTTTTGCAGAATGTTCTAAAATAAATAGTTATTAATAATAACTTTTATTTCCAATGTAATTTTTTTAGAGAGAACGAGATGAATAACGATAATAAAAATAAGTTTGTATATGCTTTGCAACAAATTGGTAAAATTAAACAATACGAAGTTGGTATTATAGACAATGAGACAAAAGATGAATTTCAGGTCAATTTCATAGTAGAAAATCGTAAAATTTCTGTAAAAAAAGACCAACTTTGGCGATTTAATCCATTAGAAACTGGTGATTTATATCCAAAAAAGATTTGTAATGTATGTCATAGATTACTCAATACGGATAACTTTTCTAAAAATCAAAATGGCAAAGGCAACAGAACTATCCGCCGTCCGTCTTGTGATGAATGCCGTAAAATAATTGATGGAAAAAATATGTCAAAAAGAGAAAAAGACAAATGGAACAGAATCAAACCTGATATGGAAATCTTTGAGTGTCCAATTTGCCATAAACGCACTATTGCGGGATTGACATCAAAAGTAGTTTTAGACCACAATCACAAGACAGGATTGGGTCGGGGTTGGATTTGTGATAGTTGCAATACCGGCATAGGTCGTTTTAAAGATGAAGTAGAATTGTTAAAATCCGCTATTCTATTTCTTGAAAAAGATTCGCTTGTGGAATAGTATCGGCAACTCGCTTTTTTGCAATCTCTACATATTCTGCCGATATATCGCAGCCGATATAGCGCCGTCTATTTACTTTTGCCATTTTCGCTGTTGTTCCACTACCCATAAATGGGTCAAAAACTATATCGTCTTTATTCGTCCAAGATAAGATATGGTCGCTTGCAAGTTTTTCCGGGAAAATAGCAGGGTGCTTAAAAGCGTTTTTATCAGAAGTAGAACCGCCAAGACCGACCGCATATTCCCATATATTATTTCTTGTTTTTTCTTTTTTTAATTCTTTCAATACTTTATGATTTATGCCGTCTGCTTTTTTATTGCAAACAAGCATTTCATATCCATTACGTTTTGTCGGTTCTTTCAGCGGATTAAATGTTTTTGGCGAACCTTTGCTTGCCACAAACATAAACTCAAAGCAATTTGTATAAGCATTAGAGCGCATAAATGGAGTATTCTTTTTTTTGTATATCATAACGTCATGCATATTAAAACCTGCGTTTTGAAACATCAATGCTTGCTTAAAGCTAGTTAAAGTTTTATTACCTTTTTTTATGGCATCCCCAACGACCCAAACAACAACTCCTCCCTTTGCGGTTATGCGATATAATTCGTGGATAATATTCTCGCAGTCAAGCATAAATCCATTATAATCACGCAAATTATCATAAGGTGGAGAAGTCATAGTTAAATCTATACAATTATCAGGTAATTCTTTCATAAAAGAAATGCATTCTTTGCAAACTATCTCATCAAGATACTTCATTAATCCTCCGTTGCGCCGTTTTGGGAAAGTGATAACTGCCCCAATTGTGAAAACTTGAACCTAAACCGTTGAATGTTTAGCACAATTTTCATATATTTTATGTCGGCGATATATCGCTTATTAGGTTTGGATTTATATTGCTATTTTTCAAAGGCTCATAAATATACTTGTTTATGAAGTTAGCATAATAAATCGACTGTCCTTGCGATTTTGTTTTTTTGTTGTTATATAATTCATCAAGTTCTGTAAAAAACGTCTCCATTATTTTATAAAGACTTTCGCTCAATTTTTATTACTCATTTTTTCTCTAACGCTATAACGCCGTTTGTAGCCGTCTGTATCACTTGGTCGCCCGTTTTAAATAAGTCGTCATTGACTTTAAATATATCTTTTTTGGATTTGTTCGGATAATCTACCTGACTTAAAAGATGACGTATGGTGTTGAGGCGAGCCTTTTTTTTGTTATCCGAATATACAATCGCCCATGGGCACTCTTTCGTGTGAGACGCTAAAAACATAGAGTATTCGGCTAAGGTGTACTGGTCCCACAACTCCTGCGCTTTTTCGTCTATCGGCGAGAGTTTAAAATGTTTTAGCGGATCTTTTTTGCGCTCTTCAAATCGCTTTTTTTGCTCCTCTTTTGTGACGGAGAAGTAAAATTTAAATATCTTTATGCCGGATCTTGCGATAAGCGACTCAAATTTCGGCGCTTCTATCAAAAACTCTTGATACTCCTCTTTTGTGCAAAATCCCATGACAGGTTCAACGCCTGCGCGGTTGTACCACGAACGGTCAAAGAAAACTATCTCGCCGGCTGATGGCAAATGCTCTACATAGCGTTGAAAATACCACTGCGTGCGCTCTTTGTCGGACGGTTTTTCAAGAGCTACAACGCGCGCGCCTCTTGGATTGATATGTCCCGTCATTGTTTTTATCGTACCGCCTTTGCCTGCCGCATCGCGTCCTTCGAAAATAATTAGTATCCTAAGTCCGCTCTCTTTGACATATTTTTGAAGTTTCAAAAGTTCTATCTGCAACTCCCGCAGTTTCTTTTCATAATCAAGTTTGCTTTTTTTGACAAATATCTGTACCAAATCTTCTTTGCCGCTTTCCAAGTCCGCCGTTTCTTCGTTATTTTTACCCATCTTGTTTTCCTTAATTTTTTGCCTAATCATAACCTATAAAGGCTTAATGTCCAGTTTATCAACATTAGGTAAAATTACAAATCAATTTTTAGGGTTTTAAATGTTTAAAAAAATTATTACGGTTCTATTTATATTGTGCGCTTCGCTTTTTGCGCAAATGAAAATAATCCCGCCCGAAGAGGCTTTTGATGTTAGTTTCACGGAGCAAAACGGATATATCAACATCAAAATAGATATGGCCAAAGGCGTCTATCTGCTTGCCGACAGGCTTTTAGTGGAGGTCGCGCCGCCTAAAAAATTAAATCTCACGCCAACGCTTTCATCGCAAAAACCCAAAGTTTTTAAAGGTCAGAATGTCTATTTTGATTTTTATGAAACGGTTGTCTCAAAAGAGTATTTGAGTTCTAAAGGCATAAGAGGCAATGCCGTTTTGAGGGTAATTTATCAAGGCTGTGCGGGGGAGGGCGTTATATGCTATCCGCCGATGAGCGCCGAATACAAAATTGACGTTGCAGGTTATTCGGACGGTATTACGGATATGCTTCATGACGGCAGTTTTATAATTTCGCTTGTGAGTTTTTTCGGATTTGGATTGCTGCTTTCTCTCACGCCTTGCACATTTCCTATGGTACCGATACTCTCGTCTATCATTGCCAAACAGTCAAAACGCGGCATGAGCTTAAAAAAAGGTTTTTGGCTTTCGTTCGTATATGTTTTTTTTATGTCGCTGGCGTACATGACAGCGGGAATTTTGGCGGGAATTTTTGGCGCGAATTTACAGATATATCTGCAAAACAGTTGGGCGATAGCGGCATTTAGCGCGATATTTGTGCTGTTGTCGCTTTCTATGTTCGGGCTTTATAAGTTTCAATTACCGCTCTCTTGGCAGACAAAATTCTCAAAATTCGGCAGCAGAGGAGAGGGCGTAATCGGCGCGGCGCTGATGGGTTTTGTCTCATCTTTAATAGTCGGTCCTTGCGTAGCCGCGCCTTTAGCCGGAGCTTTGATATATATAGGTCAAAGCGGGGATGCGGTTTTGGGCGGAGCGGCTCTGTTTGTCATGAGTATGGGCATGGGCGTGCCGTTGTTGATAGTGGGAGCGAGCGCGGGCAGATTTTTGCCAAAACCCGGATTTTGGATGGATATCGTGGGACAGATATTCGGGTTTATCATGCTCTGCGTTGCGGTATATCTGCTCTCGCGCGTGATACCAGAAAATATCGCTTTAATATTGTGGGCGATTTTGGCGTGCGCTTTTGGCGTCTATCTTTTCATCGCAGGCTCAAAATTTAAAATCAAAAAAGCGTTAAAAACCGCCGCTGTTTTGATATTTATTTACGGCGTTACTCTTTTAACGGGAGCCGTTTTGGGCGGTTCGTCTTTTAATCCGCTCAGCAATTTTAATATTCAAAATGTCCCCGAATCGCCGCTTGAATTTAAAGATATAAAAAGCGTAAGCGAGCTTGACAATGCGCTTAAAAGTCAAAAGATAGTAATGCTTGAGCTTACCGCCGCATGGTGCGTTGTATGCGCGGAGTTTGAAGATAAGACTTTGAGTAAAAAAAGCGTGCAGGAGGCGTTGGAGGCGTTTACGCTTTTGAGGATTGACGTAACAAAAAACAGCGATGAAGATAGAGAATTGATGAAGCGTTTTTCGCTTTTCGGACCGCCCGCGATTATCTTTTTTAAAGACGGCGCGGAAATTTTCCGCATAATCGGCTTTAGCGATGAAAACGAGTTTTTAGGACATTTAAAGAGGCTTAATGGAGAGTGAAGTTTTAGTGGTATTAGACATGAAAACGATGACGAACAAAGCGGCGTTTGACGAATATATTTTGAAAGAGGGTTTTAAGAGCGTGGAAAATGAACCGTTTGCCTATATCGGCGTAAGTACAACGCCTGTTTTTAACGTCATAGCTTATATATTTGAAGTTTTTTCAAAGGCATTTGAGACGGCAGGCGTGGAGGAGTGCAGACTTATTTGTCAAATCGGCTCCCATCCGCCTGCAATTTATATTTACAAAAAAGACGAGTTTTTTACCGCGCTGAAATAAGCGGCTGTTTTAGACGATATTTATATCCACGCTCTCACCGTTTAGTATTTTATTCATAATTTGCCGCGCATACTGCATGTATCTTTGCGGACTTTTTTTGTAATGTTTTGCTTTTTTTGGGATATACTGCAAGATTAAATATACGCTCCCGATAAACTCTTTGATATACACTTTTTAAAACACGATATCATCTTTTTATTACGCTCTTCGTAAAAACCCCCTATCGTACTTTTCGCCAGTTTTGAGTGGTGCGGACGATGCCCTGAGAGAGTATGGCAAAAATCATTGTCGCGGCAAAAGAAGTGGCAACGATAAGAGTCGCCATCGCGGCGGCTGCACTGATATCGCCCGCTTCGTCCATATTTAAAACTGCCACAGCGGCAAGCGTTGTATCCGGCGAATACAAAAAAAC
>JAIRNE010000006.1 GCA_031258205.1 Campylobacteraceae bacterium | reverse complement strand
TGGCAGATAAATGATGGGAAAGAGGCGGCAAACGCCGTGCATGAAGCGTTGAAGGCAGGCTATGTATTGATAGATACTGCCGCCGCTTATGACAATGAAAAAGGCGTGGGCGAAGGATTGAAAGATTTTCACCGCGATGAATTTTTTCTTGCTACGAAAGTTTGGAACGATGAGCAAGGTTACGATACGACTTTGAAAGCCTGCGAGACGAGCCTTAAAAAGCTCGGGCTTGATTTTTTAGATTTGTACCTTGTGCATTGGCCTGTAAAAGGCAGGTTTGCCGATACGTGGCGCGCGATGGAACGGCTGTATGAAGAGGGTTTGACGCGCTCTATCGGCGTAAGTAATTTTACTAAATTTCACATAAATGAGATATATAAAACTGCTCATGTGCCGCCTATGGTCAATCAAATAGAAATTTCGCCGTTTATCACCCAAGCGCCTTTGCGTGAATTTTGCGCTCAGGAAGGTATCGCGGTGGAGGCGTATTCGCCGCTTGGACGCGCTAAAATACTAAAAGACGCTCAACTTGCCAAAATAGGCGCGAAATACGGCAAAACTACAGCGCAGGTTATCTTGAGATGGCATTTGCAAAACGGCATTATCCCGATACCAAAATCGTCTCACATGGAGCGTATCAGAGAGAATGCGGATATTTTTGATTTTGAGTTAAGTTTTGACGAGATTAAAACAATAAACGCGCTCAATCAAAACAAGCATGCGATAAAGCAAACATTTTTTCAGTTTGACGAACATCACAGCGTGATACCGGACGGCTGAAATTAAAACTGTAAAATTGCTTTTGTATTATATTTTCAATTGTGCGGGTAAGCAATGTAATAGTTTTTATTAATCAAAATGTTGTTATAATCCGCCATATTATACAAAGGATTTTTATGCAAAAATTGTTGATATTTGTCGTTATATTTTGCGGCTGTACGCTGTTCGCGCAAGAGGAGATAACGATAAAAGCTACGGGCGAATTTGCAAAAGAGCTCAAAGAGTTGATGGAAAAATACCAAACAAGCGAAATAAACGGCAGTATTGAGATAATTGACGAAAACGCGGCAGCGCCCGAACAATCAACAGTCTCTAAAGATGAAGAGTTAGAAAAGAGCGGCGAGATAGTTGTGGTGGATGTGAATGAGAGCATATATGACAAATCCATTAAAGAGGAGAAGAAAGGCTTTAGTATTGTGGATATGCTTTTTGGCGAGACAAAGATAGAAGGCAATCTAACTCAAGGCGAAAGTCTATATAAGAAAAGCTGTGCAAATTGTCACGGCGAACGGGCTGAAAAAAGCTCTTATCTAAGCGCGCGGGATTTGATAAAGCTTCCTAAAGAGGAGATAGTAAGCCAGATTAAAAGCTACAGAAGAGATTCCGGATACGGCGGAAGCGCTGGGCTTATCATGAGAGTGCAGGCTACAATGCTAAACGACAGTCAAATTTATGACATTGTCTCTTATATAGAGTCGCTTAAATAACAAAATATACAACTTAACTGTTTTAAAGTGAAGCTTGTGTAGTATAAAAAATTATTTTAATAAGGAGATAATATGAACAAATCGCTATCTATTATATTAGCTGCGGCTCTTGTCGGCACACTGTCGGCTAAAGAGATAAAAATAGGCGCTATTATGCCCATGAGCGGCTCTATTGCCGCTTACGGGCAGACGGCATACGAGGGATTATCCTTAGCAAATAAATTAGAGCCGACTTTGAAAAACGGCGATACCGTCAAAGTGGTTTTGATTGACACAAAAGGCGAAAAAGTAGAATCCGCCAATGCCGCTTCAAGACTTATCTCATCTGAAAAAGTCGCGGCTATAGTTGGGGAACTTATCAGCACAAATACAGACCAAGTAGTTTCCATAGCCGAAAAAGCCAAAGTTCCCGTTGTAGCTCCCGCCGCCACAAGCGACAGATTGACGCAAAAGCGCGAATTTGTAAGCCGCGTTTGTTTTACGGATTCATTTCAAGGAGCCGTTGTCGCCAATTACGCTTACAATACTTTGAAGCTCAAAACCGCCGCGCTTCTTATAGATCAAGCGCAGGTTTACTCTATAGGTTTGGGCAAGACGTTTGAAGATGTTTTTACAAAAAACGGCGGTAAAATTATCAAAAAGATTGCGGTAAACTCCGGCGATAAAGACTTCAAAGCGGTAGTAGCGCAGATTAAAAGCGCAAATCCGGATATGATATTCTTGCCGTTGTACCATCCAGAGGCGTCCATGATAGCTATCCAGGCAAAAGAGATAGGGTTGAACAAACCGATGTTTTCAGGAGACGGCGTGGCTAACCCTACATTTTTAGAGCTTGGCAAAAGCGCGGTTGAGGGGTATATGTTCACAGATACGTTTGATTACGGCGCGCCTCCGACAAAACGATCCGAAGATTTTATAAAAGAGTATGAAAAGACAAGCGGCAAAAAAGAGATGGCTTCATTTACCGCTTTAGGCGCAGACGCTTACTTTTTGATAATAGACGCTATGAATAAATGCGAAAATCCCGAAGACGGCGTATGCATCAATAATCAAATAAAAGCCGCTCAAGGATTTGAAGGCGTGAGCGGAGTTATCAATATGCTTCCAAACGGCGACCCTGTGCGCTCAGCCGTCATCAAAGAGGTAAAAGAGGGTAAGTTTATATATAAAGCTACGGTCAATCCATAAATTTTATAAGATTGACAATGTTTTTCAGCGGCTCTTTGTTTTACGCAAAGAGCCTATTTTTTTAAATATTTACCGCAGCGTTAATTAAATTGACGGCGTTGTGAATATAGGAGAATTTTTTGGATTTTATAACTTTTATGCAGCAGATGCTAAACGGTTTTAGTTTAGGCAGTATGTACGCGCTGATAGCTGTCGGATATACGATGGTTTACGGCGTTTTGAGACTTATCAACTTTGCGCATGGCGATATTATGATGGTCGGCGCGTTTTTGTGTTATTTTGGTATGGCGGTATTTGGACTGCCGTTTTTTGCCGCTGTTATTATGGCAGTTTTAGGCGCGTGTCTTCTTGGAATCTTAATAGACAAGATAGCTTATAAACCTCTGCGCAATGCTCCGCGCATTTCGCTTTTAATAGCCGCTATAGGTATCAGTTACTTTTTGGAAAATAGTTTTAATGTGCTTTTCGGCGGTGTGCCGAAAGGTTTTTTAGTCCCGCCTTACATGAGTAAAGTTATCACTGTTTTTGGGCTTACATTCTCCATGTCGGCTCTTTTAGTGCCGATTATCACGATAATTTTGCTGATGATTATTTTGTATATTCTATTTCGCACAAAATACGGCGTTGCGATACGCGCTCTCGCGTTTGACGTTAAAACCGTCAATTTAATGGGCGTGGATGCAAATAAAATTATTATGCTGGTTTTTGCAATGGGAAGTTCGCTTGCCGCTGTAGGCGGCGTGTTTTGGGCGTTGAATTATCCCGCAATTGACCCGATGATGGGAGTTTTGATAGGACTTAAAGCGTTTGCCGCGGCGGTTGTCGGCGGTATCGGAAGCGTTAGCGGAGCTGTTTTGGGAGGTTTTATCATAGGCTTCACAGAGGTAGTTGCGGTTGCGTTTTTTCCGGAGCTTGGCGGATATAAAGACGCTTTTGCATTTGTCTTTTTAATATTTGTTCTGCTTTTTAAACCGACAGGCATACTCGGCTACAATTTTGAAAAGAGCAGGTTTTAATATGAAAAAAATAGTCGTTAATGCCGTCATTCTTTTAATTGCAGTCGGTTTTATACTGCTTGCGCCTGTGATTTTTGCCGATTATACTATGCGCATTTTAAATAATATAGCGATTTTTATTATTTTAGCCGTTAGTTACAACCTCATTAACGGCGTAACGGGACAATTTTCGCTGGAGCCAAACGGTTTTGTAGCGATAGGAGCGTATGTAACGGCGCTGCTGCTTTTAAATGCAGATGATAAAATGTATCAATTTGTCGTAGAAGAGCCGACGGCATTTATCTTGTGGATGAATTCCGGTTTTATAACCGCGCTTATTATATCGGGTTTGTGCGCCTCAGTAGTTGCACTTATGCTCGCTTTTCCGGTTTTTCGCGTAAGAGGCGATTATCTTGCTATCGTAACTTTGGGATTTGGATTTATCATACAGATTTTGGCGATAAACAATCCTCAAATTACAAACGGCTCTTTAGGGCTGAATGATATACCCGAATACGCAAACTTTTACTGGACGGGATTTGCGGCTCTGTTTACCGTGATTTTTATACTTAATATCGTCAATTCCAAATACGGGCGCGCGATGAAAGCCGTACGCGATGACGAAGATGCGGCTGGGGCTATGGGTATCAATACGTTTAAGATTAAAACCACAGCTTTTTGCACAAGCGCATTTTTTGAAGGTATCGGCGGCGGATTGCTGGCTGTACTTTTAACGACCGTATCGCCTGATCAGTTTACATTTTTTCTTACATTCCAACTGCTTATCATTATAGTTTTGGGCGGACTCGGAAGCACTACAGGAGCAGTTGTCGGTACTATACTTGTTATCGGCGGCAGCGAATGGCTGCGGTTTTTAGATGAGCCCATAAAAATATTTGATTATGAAACGCCGGCTATGCCCGGTCTTAGAATGGTAGTCTTTTCGGTGATACTTGTGCTTGTTATACTTTTTGCAAGACGCGGATTATTCGGCAATGGCGAAGTTACGGATATTTTAAAAAAAGTAAAAAGTAAAAAACAATGAATTTAGAGATAAAAAATATAACAAAAAGCTTTGGCGGCGTAACCGCTGTAAGCGATACCTCTTTTAGCGTTGAAACGGGACAGATTTTTGGACTCATCGGTCCAAACGGCGCTGGTAAAACTACGATGTTCAATATCATTACGGGCAATTATAAACCGACATCCGGCATCGTAAAGCTTGACAAAGAGGTGATATCGGGACTAATGCCTTATCAGATTGTACGCAAGGGAGTGGCGAGAACATTTCAAAATATCCGCCTTTTCAGTTCCATGAGCGTTATGGAAAATGTGCTTATAGGTTTTGACTATTGCGCTAAATATACATTTTTTGAAGGAATGTTTCGCCTGCCGAGATTTTTCAAGTTTGAGCGCGAAATAAAATCAAAAGCAAGAGATATTTTGAAGTATTTGGAGATAGACGCTTTTGAAAATGAGTCGGCTGCCAGTCTTAGTTACGGACAGCAGCGCAAAGTAGAAATCGCGCGCGCGCTTGCGACTAATCCCAAAATTTTACTTCTTGACGAACCAGCCGCCGGCATGAATCCTGCCGAAACAAAAGAGTTAGCGGCTTTACTGCAAAGAGCAAAAGCCGATTTTAATCTTGCCGTTTTACTTATTGAGCATGATATGAAATTTGTAAATCAACTCTGCGATAGAGTCTTAGTGCTTGACTACGGCAAAGTTATATGCGAAGGCACGCCCGCAGAAGCGATTAGTCATAAAGATGTTGTAGCGGCGTATTTGGGGGATTTTGTAAATGATTGAAGTTAAAAATCTACATGTATATTACGGATTGATAGAGGCGGTAAAAGGCATAAGTTTTAAAGTAGAAGCCGGAAGCATAGTTTCGCTTATCGGTTCAAACGGAGCGGGCAAAACATCTACGCTTGAGGCTCTATTAAACAGCGTCAAAAGAAAAGGCGAGATAAATTTCGGCGGATATGAAACAAGAAAACATAAAACGCATACTTTAGTTAAAAACGGTATGGCATTGGTACCGGAAGGAAGGCGCATTTTTATTAACCTCACAGTAGAGGAAAATCTGCGTATCGGCGCGTTCAATAACGATGATAATTATGAAGAGTTAAAAGAGGTAATGTATAAGCTTTTCCCGCGCATAAAAGACAAGCGTCATCAAATGGCGGGTACTTTAAGCGGCGGCGAACAGCAGATGCTGGCGATTTCAAGGGCTTTGATGAGCGAGCCTAAACTTTTAATGTTAGATGAGCCGAGCCTTGGACTTGCTCCTAAAATTGTCGGCGAAGTGTTTGAGACTATTGTAAAACTTAAAAATGAAGGCATAACGATACTTCTTGTGGAACAAAACGCTTTTGCCGCGCTCAAAATAAGCGACTACGCGTATGTTTTGGAAAATGGGAAAATCGTCATGGAAGGCATTGCCTCTGCGATGATAGGCAACGACATGATAAGAAAAAAATATCTTGGCGGGTAATAAGGTTGATTTTATGAAAATAGTTGAAAGTTTTTTAAAAGCGTTTTTCTCCATGTGGTTTATGGCTGTTTTACTCATCATATTTGCGCTCTCCTGTGCCGCCGCGACATTTATAGAGAATGATTTTGGCACAGAGACGGCTTGGGCTGTTGTGTATGCGGCGAAGTGGTTTGAGATAGTACAGCTTTTTTTGGCGTTCAATCTTGTATATAATATCCTGCATTTTAAACTTTACAAAAAAGAGAAACTGCCCGCTTTTATCTTTCATGCGAGTTTTCTTTTTATCCTTTTGGGCTCCGCTTTGACGCGTTACGGCGGATATGAAGGAACACTGCATGTAAGAGAAAACGAAAGCGCGAATATAGTCAAATCTTCAGAATCTTTTATACAGGCTCAAGCTTTCACAAACGGCGTTTTATACGGCGCGGAACATAAACAGTTTATCTCCAAAATCGGTTCCAACAATTTTGATTTTTCTTTCAAAGTCGCCAACAGCAGTGCGCGCATAGCTTTCAAAGAGTATATACAAAATGCCGTTGAGAGCATACAAGACGATAAAAACGGAGAGCCTATGATAGCTGTCGTTATTTCGCAGGGCGAAAACAGAGCAGACATCGTATTGCGCGAAGGGGAAATAGTAGAGAGCGACGAGGTAATATTTACATTCAACAAAAAGATAGAAAACGCTTCAAAACCGCTTGTAAGATTTATCATGCAAGAGGGCGAGTTTTCGCTCATATCAAGCGAAGATTTGAGTTGGCTGAAGATGAGCGATGCAACTTTGGGCAAATATAAAAAAGGTGAAAAAGAGCCGTTTGACGACAAGCATCTCTATACTTTGGGCAATACAAATTTTGCGGCGAAATATATAGGACTTAAGGGCAAAGAGAAATTGGTAAGCGGCGAAGTTACGGCACAAACAACCGTTATGCATACGGACGCTTTGATAGTAACGCTTACCTTTAAAGACGTCTCGAAAGATGTCGTTTTAAGAGGGCGCGGCAGGGGATACAGCGGCACGCCTGCATACGTTACGATAGACAATGCCATGTTTGCTCTTAAGTGGGGATCTGCGGAGTTTGCTTTGCCGTTTTCTATCTATCTCAACGATTTTCAGCTTGAAAGATATCCGGGCTCCAATTCGCCTTCGTCATACGCAAGCGAGATAACGCTCAACGACGGCAATTTTACGATGGATTACCGCATTTACATGAATAATGTTTTGGATTATAAAGGGTATCGCTTTTTTCAAGCTTTTTATGATAACGACGAAGGCGGTACGATACTCTCTGTCAATAAAGACCCCGGTAAAATACCTACTTATATAGGTTATTTTCTGCTTAGTTTGGGACTGTTCTTAAATCTTTTCAATCCAAAAAGCAGATTTAGAAAATTAGCTTCCATGATACATAAAGATATAGGTTTAAAACGCGTTAAAATTCCTAAAAACGCTGTTTCTATCGCGCTTATGACATTAGCTCTAAGTTCTGTTTTTACGCCCTCACATGCAGATGACGCAAAAAATCATGCTGAAAATTTCGGTACGATATTAACTCAAGGTTTAGATGGTCGTATATACCCCGTAGATACGGTTGCGCGTGAAGTTTTAAACAAACTCTACCGTAAAGACGGTTACAACTCTTTAAATGCAAATGAAGCGTTGTTTGGAATGATTTCGGATGCGCAAGAGTGGTACAATGAGCCTGTTATCAGAGTTTCTCATGAAGAGCTTAAAAAGCTTATCGGTATTAGCGGCAATTACGCGGCGGCGGCAGACTTTTTTGACAATGATAAAAATTATAAATTGATGCAAATTTCCGAAATTGCCAACCGCAAAAAAGAGAGCGAGCGCAATCAATTTGATAAAGATGTGATAAAAGTGGACGAGCGTCTTAATATCCTTTATGCTGTTTTTAGTATGGATATTTTGCGCGTTATACCGAAAAAAGGCGAAGATAGATGGTATTCAATCAACGAAGCTATGATGAGTTTTCCGTCTGATGAAAATGAAAATATGCAGATGATATTCGGTTTTTATTTTGATGCGGTTGCGATGGCAAAAGAGAGCGGCAATTGGAGTACGGCTGATAAAATGGTAGATATCATCAAAAATTATCAGATTAAAGTCTCGCCGCCTGAATTAATACCAAGCGAGCGAAAGATAAAAGCGGAACTGTTTTTCAATAAAATAAAGATTTTTGACACGATATATCCTCTGTATCTTTTAAGCGGTTTACTGTTGCTGCTGTTTGTTTTTGTACGCATGGCTGTGCCAAAGTTGAATATCAAACCTGTTGTGATACTCGTTTTTGCCGTAAATTTATTGGCATTTTTACTGCATACGGGCGGTCTTGCGCTTAGATGGTATATAGCCGAGCATGCTCCTTGGAGCAATAGTTATGAGTCTATGATATATATAGCGTGGGCGATAGCGCTCTCGGGGCTTTTCTTTTCGCGTACTTCTATTATATCTATGGCTCTTTCTTCCATAATGGCCGGCATCACGCTTTTTACGGCGCATTTGAGCTGGCTTGACCCGCAGATAACCAATCTCGTACCCGTTCTTAAATCGCATTGGCTTACTATACATGTATCCGTTATAACGGCAAGTTACGGATTTTTAGGGCTTTGCGCACTGCTCGGATTTTTCGCGGTAATACTATATATCATCAAAGGTTTTGTGAAAGACGGTTTGCATAAAGAAGAGATTGGGCGCAATATAACAGAAGCTGTAAGAATAAACGAAATGTCCATGATATTGGGACTTTCACTGCTTGTTGTGGGTAATTTCTTAGGCGGCGTGTGGGCAAATGAGAGCTGGGGCAGATATTGGGGGTGGGATCCGAAAGAGACATGGGCGCTTATATCTATTTTGATTTATGCCGCCGTTGTGCATTTTAGATTTATACCGTTTTTAAACGGGCAGTTTGCATTTTGCACAGCTTCTATATTTAGTTATTTTTCTATCATAATGACCTATTTTGGCGTCAATTTTTATCTATCGGGCATGCATTCATACGCCTCCGGCGACCCTGTACCCGTGCCGACATTCGTATATGTTGCAGTGATTGTTTTGATTTTGACGACTGTTTTTGGTTTTGTCATGAAAGGAAAAAGCGAGAGACTTTAAGTTTATTTAAAGTCTCTTTATCATTGACAAAAATATATTAATACCCTTGTTCATTTAAAGTTTTATAATCAACGCAGCCTTTTTGAAACCGCAAGCCGCATGCTTTGCCAAAATACTCTTTTGCTTTTTTAAAGTCCTGCTTTACGCCTTTGCCATTACAATAGGAAAAACCAAGATTAAAACAACCTTTCACATCTCCATCATCATAGGCTTTTTTAAAAATTTCAAAGTCGGAAGTTTCACAAAACCCAAAAGAGAGTAACAAAGTCAGCAAAAATAGCGTCTTTTTCATTTTTAACCTTTTATTTTAATGTTGGGATTATGACAAAATTTATCAGTAACTGTATTTGGGTAAACAATATGCATTATACAAGAGATAATTAATATGGTGCAATTAAATTAAGAATTTTAAAAAGTGGCGCGACGGACGGGACTTGAACCCGCGACCCCCTGCGTGACAGGCAGGTATTCTAACCAGCTGAACTACCGCCGCACCGAAAAATAAGATGGTGGTCGCTATAAGACTCGAACTTATGACATCCACCTTGTAAGGGTGGCGCTCTACCAACTGAGCTAAGCGACCTTTTGGAATTTACTGCAAAAACCGTTTTAAGGTATATTGTGCCTCAATTTACCTTAAAAAACTACAAAAACCAATCTCTCTCACTGATTAGCAAAATGGCGACCCTTAGGGGATTTGAACCCCTGTTGCTGCCGTGAGAGGGCAGAGTCCTGGGCCACTAGACGAAAGGGTCAATAACAATGGTGACCCGCGAAGGATTTGAAC
>JAIRNE010000030.1 GCA_031258205.1 Campylobacteraceae bacterium | reverse complement strand
TGAATACTCTTTACATCAGGCGTGAAATTGCCTCTTTTAAATCTATCGTTCCTTCGTAATACGCTTTGCCGACGATAACGCCGTCTATTTTTTTGGTTTTTAAAAGCGCTTCTATATCGTTCATATCTTTTACGCCGCCGCTTGCTATCGTAGGAAGTTTGGAAGCGTTTGCAATTTCAAGCGTAAACTCTACATTTACGCCTGAGAGCATACCGTCTTTGCTTACGTTGGTGCAGATAATGGCGCTGACGCCGACATTTGCAAATTTTTGCGCCAAAACGGATGCTTTGATATTTGAAGTCTGCGCCCACCCTTCGACTGCTACAAAACCGTCAATTGCATCGATTCCTACGGCAACGCGATATTTCTTGCTCATGTCTTCTACAAATTTTGGATTTTTCAGAGCGATTGAGCCTAAAATCACCCTATTTATACCCATATCAATATATTTTTTTATACTCTCTTCATCTCTTATGCCGCCGCCAAGCTCTATTTGTAAATTTGTTTTATCTCTTATCTTTTTTATCACTTCCAAATTTTTAGGCTCTCCTGCAAACGCGCCGTTCAAATCCACAAGATGAAGCCATTTTGCTCCCGCTTTTTCAAACTCGTCTGCAAGTTCCCATGGGGTATGAGAGTAGATTTTGGCGCTTTGCATCAAACCTTTGCTAAGCCTTACGGCTAATCCGTCTTTTAAATCAATAGCAGGCAGTATATCCATATCAAATTTCCATAAAGTTTTTTAATATTTTAAGTCCGTTTTCATGAGACTTTTCAGGATGCGGCTGAAATCCGTAAATAGAGTCTTTTTGGACAATACTTGGAAAATCGTATCCGTAATTTGTGGAGGCAATTATATATTTTTTATCGCAGACAACATGGAAGCTGTGTACAAAATAGAGATAAGTTCCATCTTTCAAATCTCTTAAAAGCGGGCTGTCTTGTTTGATGCTAAAAGAGTTCCAACCCATGTGAGGCACTTTCAAAGGCGTTTTAAATTTTGTCTTATCAAATGCCGTTACAACGCCTTCTATCAATCCAAGCCCGTCGTTTGAACCAAATTCGCTGCTTTTATCAAACAGCAGCTGCATGCCAAGGCAGATGCCAAGCAGCGCTTTGCCGCTTTTGGCAAACTCTATAATTGCCTTATCCATGCCGCTTTGTTTTAAAAATTGCATCGCATCGCCAAATGCGCCGACTCCGGGCAAAATAGCTCTGTCGTATCCTTTAAGCTCCTCTGGATTTTTAACCAAAACAGCCTTTTGTCCTATCTTTTCAATGGCGTTTATAACGCTTTGCAGATTTCCCGTATTATAATCAATCAGAGCAGTCATCTTTTGCCCTTTTTTTATTTACAAGCCGAAGATAGATAGAGAGTCCTATTAGCAAAAATGTTACGCCTGCGAGTAGATAAACCGCGTAAATGATACTTGCAGTCTCTCCTTGTGCGGCAAATTTAAATACAAGCATTAAAGACTCTATAGCCAAAGCGATAACGATAGAGCCTAAAAACCGCACCATAGTTTTATGTATGCCGCCGCTCTCTTGTTTTTTGCTGCGCCCCAAAACTTCCTCTTCAAAGATAGTTTTTACAAGGTCAAATATCGCCAAAGAGAGCGTTAAAAGTATTGTCGCCTTGAACATCTCTTCCATGTTTATTGCCGCGAGATTAAATCCGCCCAGCCAAAAAAACTCTATTCCATGAAAAAAGACTACCGTAGACACAAGTAACAGCGCGGCGGCGAAAAATGTGTAGATAATTTTAGAAAACAGACCAAAAACGCCGTCCAATCTATTTATTTTGATAATTTTTAAAATATCTTCGAGCGATATATCTATACATATGACATAACATAATCTTTTTTTATCGTCATACAGCGGAAATCCCGCCGTTACGCAAAGGTCGTTTGTAAGCGCAGATGGGTACGGGTCTGTTAAGACGCATCTTTTCTCTTTTACGGCACGGTAAAAGTAAGATTTGGAACTCCTGTTTACGCCTTTGCCGCTGATAAATTGCGGCTGGGGAGAGATATTGTCGGCTGCTTGCTCGCCTTTTGAGTCAAGTATGTATAAAGCTTGAAAATTCTCTACTTCATTGGCGATTTTGTCAAGCTGCAAAAGGATATGCTCTAACTCCGGCTTTGGCATACCGTTTTTGATATTTCGCGTAAAAAGATAGCAAAGATAGGCGCGCGCTTGATAGCGTATGTCGGAAAATCTCTGAATATCTCTAATAGTCATTTTGAACCTTTTTTGAAAAAATAGAGTATTTTAGCAGTAAATCGTAACATATTGTGCACATTGTCTGATGATTTTTTGAGCTCATAATTTTTCATACATGTAATTTGTCGCTTTTACAAAACCCTCTATACTGCCGCAGTCAAACCTTATACCGTCAAATTTATATCCCAAAACTCTGCCCTCGCTTGCTTGTATTTTTAAAGCGTCGGTTATTTGAAGTTCGCCGTTAACGCCCGCTTTTATGGAGCGCAGGATATCAAATATGTCAGGCGTTAAAATATATCGTCCGATGATTGCCAGATTTGAAGGCGCATCTACGGGTTTTTCAACCATATCGGCTATTTTGATGATATTACCCTCTTGCAGGGAAGGTTTGACGATACCATACTTGTGCGTTTCATTTTGCGGTACTTCCATGATGGCTACGACGGAACATTTATATTTGTTGTAAACTTTTGTCATCTGTTTTATAACGCCCTCATTGTCGTTTACACACAAATCGTCGGCAAGTATAACGGCAAACGGCTCTTGTCCTATCAGCGGCTCACCCTTTAGTATCGCGTCTCCAAGCCCTTTCATCTCTTTTTGCCTGATATATGTAAAAACGCATGAGTTTTGAATATGTCTAATCTCTTTTAAAAGCGGCTCTTTAGATGAGCCTTTTATCTGATGTTCAAGTTCGTAGCTTATGTCAAAATAATCCTCAAGCGCTCTTTTGCCGCGCCCCGTTACTATAGCCATATTGCGGATACCAGCTTCCATAGCCTCCTCTACGCCATAATGTATCAATGGTTTTGTGATTATGGGCAGCATCTCTTTTGGCAGGGATTTTGTGGCAGGCAGAAATCTTGTTCCGTATCCCGCCGCCGGGAAGAGACATTTTTTTATCATAAAGAATCCTTAAAAAAATTATGGTAACATTTAAACTTTGGTATTGTATAGAAAAATATTTGATAATAAGCTTTTTACTTTACTTAAGTTTCATATTTGGAAAATTTTATAATGAAATACAAAAATATCTTAATCATCAAAATGAGCTCTTTAGGCGATATTTTGCACACTTTGCCTTCAGCTGCCGCGCTTCGTTCTCATTTTAAAAACGCTAAAATTTCATGGCTTGTGCATCCGGGATTTGCAGATTTTATACCAAAAGGGCATGTCATTGACGAAGTGATATATTTTGACAAAGAGGC